>CAJQQJ010000323.1 GCA_905480445.1 uncultured Alphaproteobacteria bacterium
GGTGAACGTGGTCATGAGTTTGGCACAGTGACAGGTCGGAAGAGACGTTGTGGCTGGTTTGATGCTGTTATGGTTCGTCAGGCGGTAAAGATCGCCGGCATCACCGGTATCGCGCTCACCAAACTTGATGTGCTCGACGGCTTTGATGAGCTGAGCGTTTGCACGGGTTATGAGTTAGATGGAAAAATCATTGACTACTTCCCAACCTCAACCCGTGACCAAGCGCGTGTAAAACCTCTCTATGAAACACTAGAAGGCTGGCACGACAGTACAGAGGGCTCCAGAAGCTGGTCCGATTTACCGGCAACGGCTGTAAAATATGTTCGCCGCATTGAGGAGCTGATTGAAACACCAGTTGCACTGCTTTCAACCAGCCCAAAACGCGAGGATACAATCCTAGTGAAGGATCCTTTTGCAGACTAGAGGGCTACCACTCCCCGGTATTTTCCATAGAAGCCCAAGGCTCTGCTGGTGCCTGCGCTTCACCCATCTGTAGCAACTCGACTGAAATACCGTCTGGAGAGCGCACGAACGCCATGCGACCATCACGTGGTGGGCGATTAATCGTAACCCCCATTGATTGCAAATGCGCGCACATGGCGTAAATGTCTTCTACGTCATAGGCCAGATGGCCGAAGTTACGACCGCCATCATATTCCTCAGGATCCCAGTTGTAAGTTAACTCAACCGCTGCATCTTCTTGACCTTCTGGAGCAAGGAAGATTAGCGAGAAGCGCCCTGCTTCGCTGTCAAACCTTCTGGTTTCTTTCAAACCTAAGCCGTCGCAGTAAAATTTCTTTGAGGCTTCAACGTCTTTCACGCGGACCATCGTGTGTAGATAGCGAATTTTCATGAGTTACTCCCAGCTGCAAAATAAAATTATGTTACATAAAATCTATTTGCCTCAAAGCTGTCATAAAGCAAGCTTGGCAACGACACTTTCACCAAATAAGTCTGCCTGCAAACCAACAGGAGCTTTTCAATGACTAGAAACTTTCTTTTTCTTTGCTTCGTGTCACTTATCGGACTGTCTGCCTGCTCAAAAGATCCAGCAACAAATCAAGTTGGTGGGACGAGCTCTGATCCTGTTGCCAGCACGCTTGCTGACAAACCAACCGTTGAGAAAAGTGAGAACCAAGCAATCATCGGCGCGAACGTTTTGATTGGCGCATTAACAGGCAATCCGATTGCAAAACAACTGACACCTCAAGACCGAGCCTACGCCAATCGAGCCTTAGAATATGGCCTCAACAACGGCCGACCACAAACATGGCAGAACCCCAACAGCAATGCCTCTGGAAATTTCTATCCTGAGACGCTCGTGCAATCAAACACTGGGCGCTACTGTCGTTCCTACAGCCAGACGATTGTTCTCAATAGCAATTCTCAGTCAGCTTCAGGCAGAGCTTGCCGCAAGCCAGACAACAGCTGGGATATCATTCGCTAGAAGCAGACGGCTGCATTCACAGATCAGACCGTTTCGACGGCCTTTTCTTTGGGTGGTTCAGCGTCTGGGTAAGTGAAAGTCATTTCACCATCTTTTTCGCCAACCCGAACAGTGCCACCCTTAGACAGGCGTCCAAAGAGTATTTCATCTGCCAAAGGCTTCTTAACCTTTTCTTGGATCAACCTGGAAAGCGGCCTTGCCCCATACAATGGGTCGAAGCCCTTCTTAGCTAGGTAGCTTCTCGCCGCATCACTCAGTTCGATAGCAATATTGCGATCTGCAAGCTGGGTTTCCAACTCCATAATGAACTTGTCCACAATACGCTGAACAATAGGTAACTCCAGTGATGCAAATGGAACGATGGCATCTAAGCGATTACGGAATTCTGGTGCAAAGAGCTTTTTAATGGCTTCTTCGTCATCACCTGTTCTCTTATCTTGCGTGAAGCCCATTGCTGGCTTCGCCATGTCCATTGCGCCAGCATTTGTTGTCATGATCAAAATAACATTGCGGAAATCAACAGATTTACCGTTGTTATCCATCAAACGCCCATTGTCCATCACCTGTAAAAGAATGTTGAACAAATCAGGGTGCGCTTTTTCAATTTCATCCAACAGCAAAACACAGTGTTTTTTCTGATCAATTGAGTCCGTCAGCAAACCACCCTGATCAAACCCGACATAGCCAGGTGGCGCACCAATGAGACGGCTAACAGAATGGCGTTCCATATACTCAGACATATCGAAGCGAACGAGATCGACGCCCAAAGCCTGAGCCAACTGCTTAGCCACTTCGGTTTTACCAACACCAGTTGGTCCGGAGAAAAGATAAGACCCAATGGGCTTTTCAGGTTCTCTCAATCCTGCACGAGACAGCTTGATCGCAGAGGAGAGCGCCGTAATCGCCTCGTCTTGACCATAAACCAAGGCCTTGAGATCTCTTTCCAAAGACTTGAGCATGGAAACATCGTCTTTGGAAACAGTCTTCGGTGGAATTTTCGCCATCTTTGAAACGATCATCTCAATGTCGCCAACTGAGATAGTTTTTTTCCGTTTGTTCTCAGGCACGAGCATTTGAGAAGCGCCTGCTTCGTCGATCACGTCGATCGCTTTATCCGGTAGCTTGCGGTCTGTAATATAGCGAGCCGCTAGTTCGACAGCCGTACGCAAAGCTTCTGCTGTGTAGCGAACTTTGTGATGCTCTTCGTAATAGGGCTTCAAACCACGTAGAATTTTGATTGCGTCTTCGACAGATGGCTCTTCAACATCGATCTTTTGGAAGCGACGGGCAAGGGCTCGATCTTTTTCAAAGTGGCCACGGTATTCTTTGTAAGTCGTAGATCCGATGCAGCGCATTGAACCACTGGCTAAGGCTGGCTTCAACAGGTTAGAGGCATCCATCGCACCGCCACTGGTGGCTCCGGCACCGATGATCGTGTGAATTTCGTCAATGAAGAGGACGCCACCCTCTACGGTATCCAATTCGTTGATCACTGCCTTCAAACGTTCTTCGAAGTCACCTCTGTATCTGGTTCCAGCGAGCAACGCTCCCATGTCCAGCGAAAAGATGATGACATCTTTCAACACTTCAGGGACATCACCATCGACGATGCGCTTAGCGAGACCTTCAGCAATCGCTGTTTTACCAACGCCTGGGTCACCGACATAAAGAGGGTTGTTTTTGTTACGGCGACAGAGGATTTGGATCGTCCGTTCGACTTCAAAATCGCGACCCACCAAAAGGTCGATCTTGCCATCGAGGGCTTTTTGATTGAGGTTAACGCAGTAGTTTTCCAGAGCCTCTTGGCCGCTACCATCCATATCCTCGTCAAATTCTGAATCTGCACCAGTTACCATACGCTCTTCAGAAAGACCTGAGATCTTCGCGATGCCATGGCTCAAGAAATTCACAGCGTCCAAACGCCCCATACCACGTTGCTGTAAGAAATAGACAGCATGGCTTTCGCGCTCTTGGAACATAGCAATCAAGAGGTTGGCACCGGTTACTTCATCGCGACCAGAGGATTGAACGTGAATGACGGCACGTTGTAGAACGCGCTGAAAGGATGTCGTTGGCTTAGGGTCCTCATCAACTTCCGCTATAATACCCTTCAGTTCGAATTCAATGTAGGTCGCCACTTCTTGACCAAGCTCGCCTAAATCGACATCACAAGCGCGCATCACAGCTGCTGCGTCATCGTCTTCAATCATCGCGAGCAAAAGGTGCTCAAGCGTACAGAACTCATGCCCATGCTGTCCTGCGTAAGCGATGGCTCTGTGAAGTGTTTGCTCTAGATTATTGGATAACATCTATTTCTCTGCCATAATTTTGGGCAAGAAGCCCCTATTCTTTTTCTAAAGTACATTGCAAGGGATGTTCATTCTTCCTTGCGTAATCAATAACTTGTGTCACTTTTGTTTCTGCGACTTCAAAGGTGTAGACGCCACAAATACCAACACCTTTTTGATGAACATGCAACATGACACGCGCCGCATCTTCTCCACTTTTGTTGAAAAAAGCTTCCAGCACGTGAACGACGAACTCCATCGGTGTATAATCGTCGTTTAACATTAACACTTTATACATTGCAGGCTTCTTGGTTTTCGGCTTGGCTTCAAGCACGACACCAGGACCGGCTCCGCCGTCATCTAGTCGTTTTGGATTGTTTGATGCGATTAAAGGATAACCCTTCAATTCATTACCTTTCACTTCATTTTCGAAAATCACGCGATCCATCTTTTGTGATCCCTATAAAAAGTCTTCTTTTGCTTCTTTTCAAGCCCTTGACAGCGATTATATCGATCTAATCAAATTTTAATCTTTTGGTAGGACCAAATTATGCGGCTTCAATAGGCCATTAAGCTTAAGCTTAAGCGCTTCTACTGCCGCCTCATCTTGTCCTTCAATTCTGGCGACAAGGGAATCTTGAGTGTTCGACGCTCGCAGCAACCACCAACCTTCTGGATAGACCGCCCTAACACCATCAATAGCAATTACTTCGCAGTCTTCTTTCTCAGCCACTGATTTAACAGCATCAACAACATCAAATTTCTTATCATCGTCACACTGGAAGCGAATTTCTGGAGTATTAAAGAGTTTGGGCCAAGCCTTGCGTATTTCACTTAATGGCTCGTCTAGTTGGGTCATCAGCTCCAGCAATCTAATTGCTGCATAAAGGCCATCATCAAAGCCAAAGAAACGGTCACCAAAGAAAATATGGCCTGACATTTCTCCCGCTAGAGGCGCTTTGGTTTCAGCCATTTTTGTTTTTACAAGCGAATGGCCTGTTTTCCACATTAGCGGCTCGCCACCAGCCTTAGCAATTTCATCGAACAGGATCTGACTAGCTTTAACGTCTGAAATGACGGTCGCTCCGGGCATATTCTTCAATACAGCTTGGGAATACAGGATCATAAGCTGGTCCGGCCAGATCACCTCTCCCAAATCATCAACAACCCCAACACGATCACCATCACCGTCAAAAGCCAAGCCTACGTCACAGCCCTTTGCCTTTACTGTCTTTTGGAGGTCAGCCAGATTCGCGAGAACAGCAGGATCAGGATGATGGTTTGGAAAATTTCCGTCAATTTCTTCAAACAATAAATGGTGTTCACCCGGCATTTGCGAGGCTAACGAAACCATAACTTCACCGGCGGCTCCGTTGCCCGCATCCCAGGCAACTTTCAATTCACGATCGCCAGCTTGATCAAAACCTGTAAAGACAGCGTCAACGTAAGAAGCCCCGAGATCAAATATTTCTTCGCTACCCTCACCGATCGAGTACGCACCGTCAGCGGCCAAGCGGCCAAGTGCCTGGATGTCCTCTCCAAAAAAGGATTTTTGGCCTAGCATAAACTTGAAGCCGTTATGATTAGGTGGATTGTGAGACCCAGAAACCATCACACCGCCATGAGCTTCCAACGTGTGAACCGCGTAGTACAACATTGGAGTAGGTCCACAACCAACCAGAACGGCGATTGCACCAGTATCCTTAATGCCCTTGATCAGGCTGTCTGCAAGTTCTGGCGAAGAAAGTCGGCCGTCGTAGCCTACACAAATACGTTTGCCACCGTGTTGCTGAACAATCGTAGCGAAGCCTCGACCGATAGCGTAAGCATCGTCTGCGCTTAAGGTCTCACCAATGACCCCGCGGATGTCATATTCTCTCAGGATGGTTCGATTAAATTGGTGTGGTGCAGGCATTTAGGTCAGTCTCTTTTCAAATGTGAAATAGGGCTATAAAATTTATTTGGGACTAAGCCCAGCTCAATTGGACTTTTTCAACCAAACTGCGGTGTCATGAAACACAGCGCCTCCATTAGGAGGAGCAACTTCCGCCGACGTCAGCGCATTGATGCCCATCCCATCATTGAATGCAGCGTTTGGCCAAATAGATTCAACAACAATCGTATCTTTTTGCAGCCCCGAGAACAGCTCTGCGTGCAGCCTTACTTGCCCTTGATCATTGCCAAGAATAACCATGTCGCCAGCTGATATCCCCAGTTCACTGGCTTGATCAGGGTGGACTTTCGCCTGTGGGCGACCTTCTTTCTTCAGGCTGCTGGCAGTCTCAGTAAATGAGGTATTGAGGAACTGTCGCGCCGGAGCAGTGACCAATCGAAAAGGGTGTTTTTCAGACTTTTGGTCATAATAATCGAAGTATCCAGGCAACTTGGGCATTTTGTCGCCAAGTGGTCCCATCGAAGGCCAATCCGGCTTAAACCTAAACCTCCCCTCTGGCTGAGGAAATCCTTTTAGAAAATGGGCTTCTTCAAAAGGTAAGGCAAAATCAATCCAGCGGTCTTCCAAGACTTGGTTGGCATCTTTCAATCCATTGCGTTTGAAGGTCTCCTCAATCACCGTCCAGGCGTCCATATCGAAACCCTCGTGTTCGATACCCAATCTTTTTGCCAAAGCAGAGTTGACTTCATGATTTGATCGGCAATCGCCTATGGGATCGATTACTTTCCTGGTGACATGAAAATGCGTGTGTCCACCTGAACCGTAGATATCGTCATGTTCCATGGAGGTCGTTGCCGGTAAAATGATGTCGGCCATAGCCGCGGTATCTGTCATGAACTGTTCGTGAACTGCGATGAAAATATCGTCACGTAAGAAACCTTCTCGAACCTTGTTGCTTTCTGGACAGACAACAACAGGGTTGGTGTTTTGAATAAACAAAGCTGTCACAGGCGGACCGTCACCGAGATCTCTTTTGTCGCCGGTCAGGATTGGTCCGATTCGAGATTGGTCTAACACACGAACACTGGTATCAAGATTGTCGAGGCCCATGATCAGCGTTTTGTCAACAGAGTTGTACATTCCAGAGTTACTGTAGAGCGCCCCGCCGCCTTCGTACTGCCAAGCACCCGTAATTGCTGGCAAGCAGGCTGCTGCTTGCATATTCGCCGCGCCATTTCTGGACCTCGTAAAGCCGTATCCTAATCGAAGAAAAGACCTCTTAGTCTGACCATAAAGCTTCGCAAAGCTCTCGATCTCCTCCACGGAAAGGCCCGTAATTTCGGAGGCCCAAGCTGGTGTACAAGTTTTGTAATGATCTTCTATTTCATCGTCCCAATCAGTGAAACGAGCTAAGTAAGCCCGGTCACAGTGTTGGTCGCGCAGGAGCACATGCCCGACGGCGGCTGCCAGAGCACCGTCCGTACCGGGTCTCAACTGCAAATGCATATCAGCGGCCTCCGCTGTACCGGTGCGGTAAGGATCGACAACGACCAACTTCGCACCTCGTTCCTTACGGGCCTTGGCGATGTGAGTCATCACGTTGACTTGTGTTGAGACAGGATTGCCACCCCACATAACAATCAAATTAGAGGACGCCATTTCTCGAGGGTCCAGCCCTCGCTTCTCTCCCACGCCCGCATTCCATCCTGCGTCGGCCAAGGTGATGCAAATTGTCGAGTACTGGCGCGAGTATTTTTTAGCGTGACGCAAACGCTCGATGCCGTCGCGCTGCACCCAGCCCATGGTGCCCGCATAAAAATAAGGCCAAACTGTTTCTGGCCCGAGTTTCTGTTCTGCTTTGATGAGGCCGTCCGCGACTGCGTCCAACGCCTCGTCCCACGAAATTTCTTCGAACTCGGAAATCCCTACTCCCTTTTTACCCACTCTACGTAGTGGCTTTAACAGCCGCTCGGGATGATGAACACGCTCAGAATACCTAGCAACTTTCGCGCATACGACGCCAGCGGTATAGGAGTTGGATTTAGCTCCTCTTACTTTTCCAATCTTACCATCGGGTAGTCTCTCGACATCCAGGGCACAAACGCTGGGACAATCGTGAGGGCAGACTGAAGGGAGAGTTATCGCTTTGTTATCCAAGGGCATGATGTACTTTCATCAAGTGATCGAACTTCGCTTAATCATCAACGGGGTCAGTCTCACAGCTCTCTTTCTTTCGGCAATAAAACTGTGACCTTCGTTCCTTCACCGGGATTGCTTGCTACAGTGAAGCGGCCTCCGTGAGCCTCAACAAGTTTTTTCGTCAATGCCAAGCCCAAACCATTTGAGGCTAGGTGATTGTTCAACGGTTGCTTTTCGAACTTTAAAAAAGGCTGGCCAATCTGTGAAACTTCTTCTGATGACATCCCCTGACCTGTATCCTTTACAAAGAGAACGAGACCATCTGAAACAATGTCTGCGCCAATTACAACTGAACCACCTTTTGGCGTGTACTTCAGCGCATTTGTCATCAAATTCGTCAGTATTTGCCTAATTCGTCGCCGTTCACCCCTAATTTTCAAAGAAGCAACCGGCAACTCACTATTCAAACTAAGACCAAGGCCGAGTGCCTGACGGTGAAACTGCGAACAGAGACGCTCAATTTCTGCGCCTAAGTCCACCGTTTCATCTGTGATCGTTAACTTGTCAGCTTCAGCGGAAGAATAGTCGAGCAAATCGGAAACAAACCCAAGCAACTCCTCAGCATTGTCACGAATGTCCGTTAAACAAGAGTTTCGAGCGTTCTCATCCAAGTAGACTGTTTGATCGCGGAGCAAGTCACAGTTTCCAAGAACCAGCGTCAAAGGTGTCCTCAGCTCATGGCTAATATTGGCTAGAAAATGGGATTGGCTGCGGGCGAGTTCTTCCGCGTTGGCTTTTTCTTTTTCAAGCCGTTCATTTTCAAGGCTGGCGCTGTTGTGCCGGTGGACAGTGTCTTGCTGATAGGTGGCTATTTCAGTGATGTCCCAAGCATAGATCACAAAGGAGGCTGGACCTTCAAGACCTCCACTGGCAAGTTCGAACGCATAGTCCCGCTCTCGACATCCTGGTGTTATCATTCGCACGGTGGGTAATTTGAAGTTATCTAAGCTGCCGGATGAAAGCTCTTCAACGACATCATCCAAACCATCTAAGAAAAACAGCACATCTGATGCGTTCTGCCCCACTTCGAGCTCCGCGAAAAGAAAGCCTTCCCGAGATAACACGTGCCCATTGCCATCAATACTGAATGCCGCGAACGTCGATTGTTCTAGCTGTCGCGTTAAGTGCTTACTCACCAGAGGACCCAACTCTGTGGCGTCGGTCTCAATCATTGACTAGACCTCAAGTACATTTCAGCAGCCAACTTGTTAAAAGCATCCGGCACTGCTGTGCCATCTGCCGCACTCGTTTCCAAAAGTGGCGCATCAAAACTATCCGCTACTTCTTTTGCAAAATCTAGAGCAGAAGCAGGGTATTCCAGATCCGCTTTGTTTGCAGCAAAAACCATAGGGCAACCTGGTGCCAAATCCTGAAAGCAGGTCGCAAAGAAAGACATGGCTTCCAGCGTTTGCGGGCGGGTTAGATCGCCCACCAGAAAAGCGCCACTTGCGCCGGGGATGTACCTACCCAAGGCATCGGCTCTGTATTTACCGCCCTCTACGTCCCACAGAACCAGGTTAACTTTTTCGGCATCTAACAGTTCCGCTTGAGCCTTATACAAACTGACGCCGAGCGTGGCCTGATAGTCAGGCGAGAAAGAATTCAGCACATAACGGCGGGTCAATGAGGTTTTGCCAACCGCAAATTCTCCTAAGACACAGATTTTCTTGGCTTTTGACAAAGCTATTTGGTTTCTTGGTTCTTATCCATCAAAGCAAAGTATACGAAATCTGACGTACGCCAAGAACTTCCGTTCCCAACACGCTGTTCTTCCGCTATAACTGGTGTAATTACGACCCATTCTTCTGGTAAGCCCTTTGCGACTAAGCGTTTTTGGATTTCTCCGGCTATCCGTTCCGCGAAATGCCGGTTTTCTGTGGTTTCTCGGTAGAGCTGGATGTAAGCCCGAATTTCAAGCTTACGATCACCCAATTCTCCCCAGGCTTTGCCAACTAAGGCATCAATGATCTTTTCCGTCTTTGCTTCATCGTACAATTGTCCCTGTCGATCAAACTCAAAAGTAGAGCAACGCGCTAAACCAGCAAAATCCAGTGGACTAAGTGAGAATTGATCCCCCACAGTGTTGAGAGCTGCTTGTACAAATGCATTGTCCAAACCAGTCTGAACGAATTCAGTCAACAAATCACGGCAGGCGGCTTCCTCTCCATGCAGCAATTGCTGGTTAATTTCTTCTAGGCTTAAGCTATCAACGGAAACTGTTTCAGCAAATGGATCGCGCGGTAACTCTGTCGGAGGTTCAGCCGGGGTTTGCCCTGCAGCCGGGATCCTCAATCCATCTGCCTCAGCGATAAAGCGCTCTAACTCACTGATCCGGTTTCCAAGAGTAGCCACATCTTCAGCGAACCCTTTGCGTAAGCCATCTTCAAAACGGCCATCGGCCAACTCAGCATCGAATTTCTGAATTTCTCTTCTGAGTAATGAAATCGCAGTTTCAAGCTTTTTTACGCCCCGGCTGTTGGTCACCATCAAGGCTGTTTGTTCTCTGACCGTCTGTGCGACCAGTTCATCATGCAGTACACGTAGATTAAAGTTTATTTCTCTGTCGCCAAGACTGCGGCGCAGGTTCTCGCGCAGTTCTTCGGCGACGAATCGTGTTGGTACGATTCCCACGACTCGAATGAGGTTGAAATTGCCATCATAGCTGGCTGTTAACGGATAGCCGATCACGGAAGCAGTGGAATGAATAGTCGCCTGAGCTTGGTCAACCAAACGGTCTCGAACAAAGCCTCTTCCTAGGTAGAAAGCAGCAGCAACAATAAAAACAACCAACAACGACAATAGAATGAAACGTGTTGTACCGTTGCTTTTTCGTTCAGTTCCAGCGGCTGGGCGTTCTACGTTTCGCTCAAGCTGATCAATAACGGCGGCTAAACTAGCTTTGAGCTCAGGTTCCTGCCCTATTTCGAGTTCGCCTTCAAAACCCGCCAGACTTCCGCTCCAATTTCGAACGAAGGCTTGAAACTCATTGCCGAAGCTCTCTCTAAATTCTTCTGAAGGATGGCCTTTGATCTTAAGTGCCAAAATAAACGATGGCGAAGATTGAATCAGCAAAACACCGTCAGCGAATTCCAGTGACGTCAATTCCCCTGTGCTGTCATCAGACATCGCATCTTTTGCGAATCCCATGATGGCCGTCAACATCGCGCTGACCAGATCTGGGTCTTGGTTGTCTTCTTCAGTGTCATCCAGATCAGAATCTGTTTGATTTTGATAGGAGGTGATCAACAGTCCGGATTGTCGATGAATTAACAAAGCTTGTTCGATATCGAACGGCGGATTGACCTCTAACCAGATTTCCGCCTCCGAACGGCCTGTCATCATGGCCCGGACTTTCACCTTCAGAGCTTGGAAGATAGAAAGTCTGGCGGCTATTTGCTTTTCTATCGACTTTTTCAGATCTCTGAATGAGGCCCTAATGCCTTCGGCCACCAATTGCGAGGCCGCTGGATATAAGGCGTCTAGAATCTCTGGTTGGGCAAGTTTTATCTCTTGGCGAACCGAAGCGGAAAGAAGCCCTGACAAAATCGTGATCAGACGTTGACGCTCAGCGCCGGAGGCTACCTTCAGGGCGCCTGAAAAAACTTGCGCCACTTCCTTTTCGAAAGCGCCGGCTGACGAAAATTTGCTTTCAACGTCACCTAGCCGATCTTTAAGCGTCTGAATATCAAGACGTTCGCGTCCGAGAATCAACTCTCGGAGTTCCTCAACTGGGCTAAGATTTGCGGGTTGGGTTGCCATGAAATGACTTTCGCTAATCAGCGACTAATTTCAGTCGTCTACCATACCCTCAGCAAGTGATAGCAATGTTTGCGCCAATAATTTGCGTTTTTGTTTCTCGTTATCGAGCTGATCGCGGATCAAGGAAAGCTGTTCCGCAAGACTGTCCATTGCTTGATTATGATCTTCACGCAGCGCACCTATATCACGGTCGAGTGACTCATGAATACTGACCATTGATTTTTGTTGAGCAGCCAAAGCTGTATCAACTCTGCGTTCTGCCTGGCCTAAATCGTTACCAGCATCCTGTGATGCTTGTTGGAGAGCGGCGTCCAAGTCCGATTTCGCCGACGTCAGCTTGTCACTTAACTGTTTGATAGAGTGACTGAGTTGATCGAACCCTTTTTCGTGTTCCCTTTGTTGCTCCCCAAAAAGGAGCTCTCTAATTTGAACGAGGCTTTGCCCCTCAGTGTCTGCAGAGGTTGACGCCTTATCGGTATGCACTTCTTTTTTTGAATCGGCCATTTGAAAACCTTGTAGCCCGTAAAAATACTTAGAATTTTAAAATCACAACATCAGAAGCAAAAACCGTACCGCTCTCACAAGAAATTCAAAGGGTGGACATGGCGACTCTTAAAGTAGACAACACGACTCTTAAATAGGAGAAATCGAATCAAGAAATAACTTAAATCTTCCCCGCAAATGATAGGGGAGCTCGTCAATTTCACGACACTAAAAAGCCCTATTGATGCGACAATCTAAGAGAAATTTGCGAATAATGCGAGAATGTTGCATTTTGCAAACATAGATTCAATTCTGCGCCTATCAATGAAGTGTTCAACACGAAACCGAAAGATTTAGAGTGTTTAGATTTTTAATCCTGACTTTTTTGGCGGTGATCTGCTTAGCCGTCGCGCTGGTTTTCTTTCTACCCTTCGTTCCGCTCGATAATCTAAAGCCTTATATCGCAGACGCAGTTTATCAAAATACGGGCCGTACACTGACTATGAAAGGGCCAATGCGATTACAGCTCTTTCCCAACCCACGCCTCAGTGTCAATTCGGTAAAGTTAGGCAATAGTGAATGGGGAAAAAGTCAGCATTTGCTTTCCCTCGAAAGACTAGATTTTGAGTTGGAGTTGGCGCCACTGTTTAGCCGCGAGCTCGTGGTTGATCGATTGGTTTTAAACCGTCCTTCAATCAATCTTGAAGTTTCCCGTTCCGGAATGAACAATTGGGACTTAAGACCAATTGAAATTGATCTCGGAACAGAAGACAAAAATCGCGGTGTTGTTGTTGTTGACGCTAGCGATGTCCCAGAAGAACAAGGATTGGGTGATCTCTTTACCATTCAAAAGCTGGTTTTCGGCGACTTATCGCTCGTTAACGGTTCCCTTAGCTTTAGCAACCACGCAGATGGTACGAACGAAGCTTTGTCCAATATCAACACTCGTCTCATACTCTCCGAATTGGATGGACCGGCGGAGCTACAAGGTAATGCCACTTGGAAAGAGCAAGATTTCGAGTTAACTGCTGGAATTGGTAACCTGCAACGCTTCTTAGACAATGAAACCGTCACAACGAAGCTAGCGATGACGTCAGACATTGCCGCCATTAAGGTTGATGGAACAGCCAAGGTCGCGGGGGGCGTAACCCTAAATTCATTCTTTTCTCTCTCAACTCCTTCATTGAACAGATTGGCTGAGATTGTCGGTGGCCAAACCATTAGCTCTGGAAACAGCCTTTATCAAAAAACGAGCATTTCGGGACAGTTTGCGATTGCTGGGAATCAAATCAGTGCGAGCGACGTCATTTTCGCACTCGACCAAATTTCTGGCAGTGGTGATTTTTCCTTAAACACTGCCAGTGTTCCTCCCACTATCAATGCGCAACTTAACCTCGGGCACATAGATTTGTCGCCTTATCTAGCTTCGTCTCTAGGCAGCAGTAACGAATTCCAAACCTCTCAAGGCAGCGCGGGCGGC
>CAJQQJ010000324.1 GCA_905480445.1 uncultured Alphaproteobacteria bacterium
ATTATCCGCGCCCAGCTCCGCACCCTACGGCTGCTCCACTGAACGCGGATAATGACGACTGTCCAACACCATCAAACTGGTACATTTTTACTCCGGCCGATGGTGGGTTTTTACTCCGGCGTTGACAGCTTTGCCGAACTAATAGTGTTTGTTTGCAGCCGACATGTTTTCTCCTAGCAACTTGATTGGGAACTCTTCCCTTATTTGAGCATCTATTTCTTCAGAGATATGCTCAGGGTAATGCGTTGAGAGAATATCATGTTTTTTGGCCTTGGCTCGGTGAACTGAATTAGTTGAGCCTTGTTCTACCCATTCTTTCGGGCTCGTGCGATTGCCAACGACTGGATAGATGTAAGCTGTACCACGCATCTGGTGCCTTTGAGTCCGTCGTGCCACCACGGACACTTTCTTCAAGGCAGTGACTTGCATCCTCTGCAAATCTGAGAGGCGGAACCGCGAAGCAATTCGACACGGATACGAATGGTTTAGCCCGCCAGATTTCTTCGCTGCCAGTAATCGTGTGACGTATTTTGAGGGCATCTTTAGCAAATGGCACCTCGGTAAAGGAAGAGCCAACATGTTGATTGGTACCAGAAAGACAAGCCTATAATGTGTTGAGGTCCATCTCTCGTAGATCTGTTACGACGCGACAAACAATTGGGCGCAGGAAGTAGTAAGTATTGTCTAGGTGATCGACCAGTCGTGCAATGTCGTAGAGGTCCGTGACGGTGGACTCTCGATATCTGTTGGTTTCAATGTCAACGATATGAACAGCAGCGCTACCAGTGCCAAAATGTACCTCTTTATCCCAAGGCTTAATATTGTGCTTTTCTTCTCGACCATGAAGAACGAAGCGACGTGCTGCGATCTTTAGTATGTCTTGCACTAACTTGCGCGAAAAGAGCAGTCGTCCCTCATCAGTTAGTACGCCACCAGCTGCTGTGACCAGCTCAATGCAGGAAGGAATAGCGTCGGCAAGGCCGATCTCTTCTAGGGTCTGCAAGACAGCCTCATTGATGCGTTCAACTTGTTCATCAGAGAGCGGGCGATAGGCACCACCGCTAAGGCCTTTTTTCCTCCGCTAAAGGAGCAGATCGAACGGCCTAGCGAGCACGGCGTCCGCCGCGACGTGAAGAAGTTATTTCATTCATGAGCTTTGCGCACTGATCTTCAAATATATCACTAAATCCGCATTGGCTTGCTCTGACATGCTTTGTCAATCAATTGCGCTAGGGAGAAACGCGAAATGTTTGGAGTGTGGTTAATTCATAAAAAACTTAGTTGAGTGAAGATGGATGTTTTTCGGTCGATTCGTAGTTGAAAGGACCAGTGAAGGAGAATCGCTGGTTCGATTCTGAACGAATCTCATTTGACTCGAAGAGACGATTCTTCAATAGAATCGGCTAGATAGCGGATTCTTTGTAAGTTGAATCTGAAGAATCAAATAAAAGAATGAGAACAAATAGAGATCATCGCGCTCGGAATCAAAAATTTGTCGATTCGTGGCAATTAGGAGTCATTTATTACTTAAGCATATGTTAACAATAAGGCACGCCGTACTTGAGACGGGGAGTTATTTTGCTCTTCGTTGCGGTTTTACTTACGAAACGCTCTGTATTTAAGAGTTATTTAAAAAAAATTTATTTATCGGTGGCTTGCTGCCGAACAACTTATTAAGGACAAAAAACATGGGTTGGACTGAAGAACGCGTTGATCAACTTACGAAGCTTTGGATCGAAGGTTTGAGTGCATCAGAAATTGGTCGCCGCCTACAAGTTTCTAAGAACGCAGTTATTGGTAAAGCACACCGTTTGGGTCTCCCAAGCAGACCGTCGCCAATTAAGCGCTCTGTATCCTAATTATTAATTCTAAGGACTGGCGGGACTTTATACGATGAGTTGGAGTGACGAGCGCATAGCAGAATTGAAGCAGCTTTGGTCCGAAGGGCACAGCGCTGCGGAGATTGGGCGTCGTTTAGAAGTTTCTAAAAACGCCGTGATTGGCAAGGCTCACCGGCTTGGCTTGCCGAGCAGACCCTCTCCGATTAAAAGAGAGAGACTGACGGCAAAACGGGCAGCTAAGCCCGCAATGTCGATCCCTCCAAAACAGAAAACTAAAGGCCCATCGTGCTGTTGGCCCAATGGTGACCCTGGTGACGTGGATTTCTACTTTTGTGGTAAACCCGCGGTCGTCGGTAAGCCCTATTGTGCAGAGCACTATGACCGTGCCTACATCTTGACCCGTCCAAGTAAAGGCGGCGATTGATCAAGATCGGTTAGTTCTAAGACTTAAATGATTTGACAAGGGCTCGGTTTAACCGGGCCCTTGTTGTTTTTAGGTAGGGATAGCTCCAATCATATTTGGTCGTTAGCCCTCAAATTGCATTAAACTCACGACAGGTACATCCAACTTGTCTCTGGCGCCTAGGTTGGTCAATTCTATTAGGCAGACCGCCGCTACGACAGTTGCACCACAGGATTGCAGCAGGTCAATTGCGGCTTTCAAAGTACCGCCGGTAGCAAGTAGATCATCGAGTACGACGACTTTTTGACCTGCAACAATGGCATCAGATTTTATTTCAAGGCGATCGCTGCCGTATTCTAACTCATAGTCGATCCCGATTGTATCTCCTGGAAGTTTTCCAGGCTTTCGAACCATTGCGAAGCCTATATCTAACTCGAGCGCCAAAGGAGCAGAAAGAAGGAAGCCACGAGATTCAATCCCGCATAACAAATCGGGCTCATATTCTTCTACAATGGTAGCGATCTGGCGAATTGTGGCGCGCCATGCCTTTGGCGCGGCCAGAAGAGGGGAGACGTCGTAAAACAAAATCCCGGGTTTTGGGAAGTTTGGAATCTTACCAATGTAGTTTTCTAAATCCATGAAAGTTCTGATCCTTCGATTCCAAAATATTTTACTGTGAAGCTCATGCGAATGTCGTCCTTAATTCAAGGACTATCATCGATGCAAGGAGAGATGATCAAATAGGCGATTTTGTAACTTACTGACAATTCTGAAGTTTGATAAGGACCAACAAAAGCAAGAAGAGCGGTGCCATAGGATTGGAATCAGAAAAATCTAAAGCTTTTTCTTGGTTTCGCCACAGATGGTGACTAAAAAGAGCCGCTAGAATGGATTCGCAGATGAAACTGTGGTCTATTGGTCTGCACAGCTACTTCGGCAGACTACCAATAAAACAAATAATAAGTTTCGGTGCTCATCGGAAACCGAATAAGTGGAACAAGAGATCTTATGCGATCCCTAGGACAAATTTTATTCACACTGCTCTACCTTGTGGCGCTGCTTTTGGTTTCACCTAATGGGGTCAATGCACAGACAGAAGAACAGAGTGTCTCAACAACGTCGGAGTTTTCTGAAACGGATGACAAGGCGCAAGAATCCGCAGTTGGGTCAGAAGACACAACAGAAAGTATATCGGCAGAACCAGATGCTGCTGATGATCCTGTTAACGAAGTTCAGGTCGAGTATTTCCCTAAAACTAGGGTAGGTGAGAACCTCTTGATCGTTGGCACTGGTCCGGTGTCCGGTACTTTTTATGCCGTCGGTGGTGCCATCTGCCGAGCTGTAAACCGAGGCACTGACCGTCATAACCTGCGCTGTGTGGTCGAGCCGACAGCCGGCTCTCAAGACAATCTACAGTTGTTGGCAGATAGAAGGGTGGATCTGGCCGTAGTACAATCGGACTGGCAGTTCTATGCCTACAAAGGCCTTGCCAATTTCTCTGAAGTTGGTGCTCAGGAAGATCTTCGGCATTTGATGTCTCTGCATCAACACCCGCTTTACTTAGTGGTCTCTCCAAGCAGTGAAGCTTTTGGGTTGGCCGATCTTAGTGGCAAAAAGGTCAATTTGGGCGCAAAAGGCAGTGGTCAGAGAGCTTTTGCTGAAGTCGCCTTGGCTTCAGTCGGATTGAGCGGCAAAGATCTTGCGTTGGCCGGTGAACTTGGCCCAAGAGAACAACTGGACGCGCTCTGCGACGGTGAAATAGATGCATTTATCGTCGCCGTGCCAAAACCCTCAGGGCTGATCAGATGGGCGACTGACCGGTGTGGCGCTCGACTGGCAGAGTTTGGAGACAATGTGTTCTCTGGGCTTCTAACTGAAAATCCTTATTTAAAACAAATAGATATACCTGCAGGATCATATCGGAACACACCGGTAGACATCGTGACATTCGCTGTAGTCTCCACCTTGATTACACGCAGTGACGTGCCGGATCATGTAACAAAAGAAATTGTTGCAGCCGTTGTTGAGCATTTTGATGACTTCCGCAAGCAACACGCCGTCCTTGATGCTCTGAAACTGGTTGAGTTGCCCATCGCAGGTTCTACAGCGCCGCTTCACGGTGGTGCAGAGGTGCTCTACAAAGAAAAAGGGCTCTCAATTCTCACCAATCTTAGTCAGTAGTTGATTAGTTTAGTGGTGAACCAGATCGGCTTTACAACCGTTTGTGCATTAGCTTCTTTGTTCACCATCGTCTCTTGTAACCAGGTCTCCGATGGACAGAAACAGGGTGCCGTGAAAGCTACCCCAAATTCGTCGACAGTAACAAGGCTAGCGGTTCCTCCTGCTCCAACAGTCATGACAAAGAAACCTATAAGTAGTTTTAAGGCGTTTCCAATTTCTGCAAATGTCTCGGCACAAAGTATTCTAGTTTCTAGCCGCCAGAACAATCAAAAGAATGATCCAACCTTGGTTCCATCCATCGTGCCGCCGTCTTTTGAGCAGGAGAAGTGGAACAATCGAATTCCTTTGTTTGCTAGTAACCAGACGGGTGTTTTTACCTCAAATTTCGGGTGGCGAAGACTGAACGATCGAGCGAATTTCCATAATGGTGTCGACATATGGGTGAAGCCAGGGACGGAAGTTCTTGCACCTGTATCTGGTGATATTGTTCTGTCAAAGTCAGCAGGAAAGCAGAGCGAAATTGTTATTCGCAATGGCGAGACCCTTTATACCTTACTTCATGTCGAGCCGAGTCCAGGGCTGGTGGTTGGTCAACATCTTTCGAAAGGACAGATCGCGGGAAGGCAAAGTTCCTACAATCATTTTGAATATGCTGCTTACTTCGTTCCATCGGCGGATCCAAGCAAGAGGGGTCGCGACAATGCGATCAACCCCTTCGCCTTGCACGAGCAGCCTCACCTAGTAAACTGATCTCATGGGATCGATTCTTAATATAGTCAGACCAATTCTTATCGCTCTAGGCTGTTTAGTGTTACTAAATGGATGCACCTATCTGACTCCAGTCGACGAGGTCGTTCCGAAAGAGCCTGCAGTTGCTGAAGTCGTTCCTGCAATAAAGAAACGACCCTATTACCCCGAGCATGATCCAAGTCGTAGGCCAGCTCGTTTGCCCTTTGAATTCTCGAAAAGACCTTGGCTTAATCGCATCCCACTGCTGGAAGACCCGAGGTCAGGTGTCATGTCTTCGGATTTTGGGTGGCGAAGCCTCAACGGAAGAAAGGATTTTCACGGAGGTATCGACGTCCTTACCCCCAAATACGCTGCCGTTAAATCAACTGTTTGGGGAAGGGTCGTCCACATTAATCGCCGAGGCTATCGTGGTGGCATGGTTATCGCTGCCTCTACGGGGCGCTTGTATACCTTCTGGCATATGTATCCGTTACGGGCTTTGAAAGAGGGGGCATCGATTTCACCAGGACAGGTCATTGGACGGGTGGCACCCTCTGGTAAAAGAACGCACTTACACTACGCTATCCATAATGTGTTCGATGGTAACTGGAAAAAGCGTCATGATAGGAACGCTATCGACCCAATGTTTATCCATCGTGTACCGAGGATAACTGCTCCGCTAACTGTTCTGAAGAAATCGTTAGTCGATTGGCACCATTTTGCCTGGGTTCATGAGACCATCAGGGTCGAGCGCTTTTTTAATTTTGCTCATCAGCGCGATTTCAACGGCGGGCTTGAAACGGAGGTTCTCAGCGATCTTGAGGTAGCCAATGCCGTGCTCAGCACTGATTGAGCCCCCCAATTCAACAACAATATTGTGAACGTCTTCGTTCATGGCATGCATGAAGGCCATGTAGTCATCGTGCGTCATGTTCTCTGGTTGACTGACATTGTAGTGAATGTTGCCGTCTCCCAAATGGCCGAATGGCAGGGGACGACACCCGGGCACTACTTTTTGACAGGCGTCGTAGGCTCGATTCAAAAATTCAGGTACTTTTGATACTGGTACAGAAACATCGTGTTTTATACTGGCGCCCGGAATGCGTTGAGCTTCAACAAGTGTTTCCCTGATTTGCCAAAGCTGTGTTGACTGTTGTTCGCTTTGGGCAATGACGGCGTCCAAGACCAATTCATTTTCGAAGCAGCCTGCCAGCATTTCTTCTATGTCTTCTTGGAATGCTTCGTTTTTGGTCGAAGGTGCGATTTCAAAAAGAACGTACCAGGGATATTGCCCATCAGGTAACGGGTCTCGACAGTCGGGATAGTTGCTGGTGACTAACTCAATGCCAGCTCTGGGCATTATCTCGAAACTTGTTAACCATTCGCCGCTAGCCTCTCGCATGAGGGATAGACACTCAAGAGCCTGCTCAGGGCTTTCCAGGCCAAGAAAGCCGGTAATCTTCCCGGCAGGAATTGGAAAAAGCTTTAGAACAGCGGCTGTTATGATGCCCAACGTTCCTTCACCGCCAATGAAAAGCTGTTTGAGGTCGTAGCCAGTGTTGTCTTTACGTAAGCGTCGTAGACCGTGCCAGATTTCTCCGTCAGGTAAGACAACTTCGAGGCCTAGAACAAGCTCTCGCATGTTACCGTAGCGCAGCACTGTAATGCCGCCAGCGTTGGAGCCAATGTTGCCGCCAATTTGACAAGTGCCCTGCGATCCGATTGACAGTGGGAAGAGGCGATTGGAGGCTTTCGCTGCGTCTTGGACCTGTTGCAAGGTACAGCCAGAGTCGACTACGATGGTATTCTCAAGGGTGTCTATCGAACGAACAGATTTCAATCGCTTAACAGAAATGATCGCTTCGGTACCTTTTCCAAAAGGAACCCCGGCAGCGACTAAACCCGTGTTTCCAGCCTGGGGGATCATGGGGATCTTGTACTTGCAGCAAATCTTGACCACGTCGGACACTTCTTGCGTATTGCCAGGTGTCACAACGAATGCGGCTCTTAGATTATGAAAATGGCCGCGCCATTCGTGCTCATAGGCTGCTTTATCGTTATCCTGATCAAGCAGATTGCGGACTCCTACAATAGCGGCGATTTCTTTCTTAGCTTGTGTGATTACGTCCGACATCGAAACCTTCTAATCTTTAGCTAGGCTCAGCTGCACGCTTTAGCCTGTCATTAATGGCTCTTCCCAAGCCATGGTTCGGAATGGGAACAACAACAATTTCTGATGTAGCTCTTCTATCCATTTCGTGAAGGTAGGCGAAGAGATTAGATGCTGCCTCCACAAGGTCCCCCATAGGACTTAAGTTTAGAACATGGCCCGAATGATCAAGGTCATTGTCAGAAAAGGCAATGACACCAGCCTGGAAATTAGCTTGTCGTGCATTGATTTCTATCGGTTTAGATGGAGCGTAGTGACTAAGAAGTTGCCCGGGAGATGAGGGGCTTGTTTGGTTTCCTGCCGTTGTTGCGATTTCAAGTTCGACCAAAGTTTCTAGATCTTCTCTTGATAGCCCTCCCTCCCGGAGGAGTTTTGGAACAGCAGAAGAGCAGTCAACGATGGACGATTCAAGCCCAACTTTTGTTGAGCCACCATCTAGGATGAAAGAGATGCTATCGTTAAGCGATTGAGCGACAT
>CAJQQJ010000325.1 GCA_905480445.1 uncultured Alphaproteobacteria bacterium
AGCAGAAATGATTGAAATTGATTCGCTGGACGAAACCGAACGCGGCGAAGGTGGCTTTGGATCGACAGGCGTCTAGTGGAAGAACTAACCGACAATCAGATTGAGCGCTACGCACGCCATCTCGTCCTGCCAGAAATAGACGAAGAGGGCCAAGCCAAGCTGTTAGCGGCTAAAGTGCTGATCATCGGCGCAGGCGGACTAGGTTCTCCTTTGTTGATGTATCTAGCGGCGGCTGGTATTGGTACGCTCTACATCGCTGATGTCGACGAAGTTGATTTGTCCAACCTCCAGCGCCAAATTGCTCACGGCACAGATGATGTTGGAAAAGCTAAGGTAAGATCAGCCGCTGAGACCATCTCAACGCTCAACCCCGAAATAACAACAATCGAAATCAGAGAAAAAATCACCACTGAAAATGCCGCTCATTGGATCGGGCAGGTAGACATAGTCGCCGATGGCTCAGACAATCTCGCAACGCGGCAGTTGATGAATGAAGTTTGTTTTAGGCGCAAAAAGCCCTTGGTATCCGCTGCCATCACTCGTTTCGACGGTCAGTTGACCACATTCAAAGCATTTGAGCCAGGTGAAGACCGCCCCTGCTACTGCTGCCTCTTCCCCTCCACCGAGGAAGTCGAAGGCCGATCCTGTTCCGACGTCGGTGTGTTTGCGACGTTGCCTGGTGTAATGGGCTCTTTGCAGGCGACCGAAGTGATCAAAGAAATAACAGGCGTCGGCAAATCTATGGCCGGAAATCTGTTGTTCTACGATGCCATGGAAACACGGTTTTCAACCTTCGCGGTGAAGCGATCAGAAAACTGTAAGGTTTGTTCGAGCTAACGATTTTCAACCCTACTCGCTAAAGAGAACCCGGCCCTACTTTCTTCCTCATTGGATAGCCAATTGAGCTCGACTTGCGTGTTGAGACATCATTATATAGCCAACCTCGATTTAGATAAAATCGATAAGCCGTTTTTGTGCTCATTAGAAAGGCTGTGTGAATGCCAGAATTGCAGATTTGTTTTTCCATTTCACTCAGCAAAGCCTTACTCACACCATGAAACCTCAAATCGGGTGACACATAATTTAGCAAGATTTCGCCTGATTTTGAGTAACATCCTACGCCTGCCAGGACGTCACCCCACATCCCAAGAACAAAAACACTGTCTTCATTTTCCAAGCAGAGAGCAATTGAGTTAGGAGTTTTGTTCTTCAGCCAATCAACCAACACCTGTGGGTTGTTCTCATGATCGTCGCGGCATAACTCAGTGATCGACCTACACAGAAGCAAAGATATGTCACTTGCCTCTTCTGGATTAGGGCTTCTGAAGCAAATCATGCAATAAATTAGCTAGAGCATCGCCTCAAAGATGCGGTCAGGCGGACGGTGGCCATCTACGACGGATTTGATGTTGATGATGACACGTTCGCCCATTTGAACACGGCCTTCGACAGTCGCGGAGCCTAGATGAGGCAGTAGCACGACGTTGTTGAGATCAATCAGCTTCGCATTCACTTCAGGCTCGTTCTCGTAAACGTCGAGAGCCGCGCCCGCTAATCTGCCCGACACCAACATATCCGCTAAGGCATCTTCATCGATCACTTCACCACGGCTGGTGTTGATGACAAAACAATGGGGTTGCAGCAGCGCGAGACGCTCGGCATTCAAAATGTGATGAGTGCTCGCCGTTAGCGGCGTATTCACAGACACCAGATCCATATGACCCAGCATTTGGTCGAGATCATCCCAATAGGTAGCGCTGAGTTCTTGTTCAATTTCCTCAGAAATTGGATTGCGGTTGTGATAGTGAACAGCAATGCCAAAACCCTTGGCGCGGCGGGCGACGGCCTGACCAATGCGTCCCATGCCGATTATGCCTAATCGCTTGCCCCAAAGCCTAGCACCAAGCATCGTAGTCGGTGCCCAGCCGTTCCAGTCACCGGTCCGCACTAAACGCTCGCCTTCAGACAAGCGACGTGTCACTGAGAGCAACAGCGCCATAGTCATGTCAGCCGTATCTTCGGTCAACACACCCGGCGTATTGGTCACCAGAATGCCCCGTTCGCGCGCGACTTCTAAATCGATATGGTTAACACCTACACCAAAGTTGGCAATCATCTTCAATTGAGAGCCTGCCTGATTGAGGACCTCGCTGTCCAGATGATCTGTAACCGTCGGAACAAGAATTTCAGCGGTCTGCACCGCCTCAATCAATTGTTCTCGGGAAAAGGGCGTGTCGTCTTTGTTCAGAGAAGTGCGAAACAACTCACTCATGCGCACTTCTATGGCCTTAGGTAGTCTGCGTGTCACGACGACAGCTGCTTTTTCCAAGCTCATGCAAAGTTCCCTTCAGAAAAACCTGCTAGCATTTATCAGCCACAGCGAAAATTGTCCAGATTCTAGACTCGTTGATTAGCGATTTACGGCGAATCGATAGTCGCCTATAATCCCTTTTCTGATACCATTATATAATTTTGTTCATTCGACATAAATGTCAAAAAGAATTCGCTCGCTCATTCACATTAGTTTTGCACTGTTGATTGTCTTCGGTCTCCTGATCGAGACTTCTACACTTACTATGGCAAAAGATATCGGTCCAGTCACGGGCCTCCCCATGCCAAGGTTTGTATCGCTTAAGTCAAATGAGATTAATCTACGCCGTGGCCCTGGGTTACAATACCCAATTGACTGGGTTTATCGTCGCAAACACCTACCCGTAGAAGTTATCGCTGAGTTTGAAAACTGGCGCAAGATAAAGGACTGGGAGGGCGAAATTGGCTGGGTTTACCATTCGCTGTTATCCGGCCGACGAACCGTCAGAATAATGCAAGAGACAACAGCCCTCAGAGACAAAGCAGATGCGAATTCGGATGCCCTTGCCTGGTTGGAACCAGGCGTTCTAGGCTTGGTAGAATCCTGCACAGGTTCCTGGTGTTTAACCAATGTTCAGGGTTACCGTGGCTATCTCTACGCCAAAGACATCTATGGTCGGTACCTAGACGAAGAGATCGAGTAACAAGAAAATGCAGTTATCTTACTGCTATGCCCTTGTAACTTATGACTTTGAGCTCTATTTAGTCCCTGAGTTTTCAAGCTGATTCTTTCAGCCGCATCTTTTTTTTACCGGAGACAATCATGGGTACCTTCAGCGATTATAAAGTCGCCGACATGAGCTCGGCCAAATATGGCCGTCACGAAATCGACATAGCAGAAACAGAAATGCCAGGCTTGATGGCGCTTCGTGAAGAGTATGCTGGCAAGAAGCCATTGGAAGGCGCCCGTATCGCCGGTTGTCTTCACATGACAATCCAAACAGCTGTATTGATGGAAACATTGATCGACCTCGGTGCCACTGTGCGCTGGTCATCTTGTAACATCTTCTCGACCCAGGACCATGCTGCTGCTGCGATGGCCGAAGCTGAGATCCCTACTTTCGCTTGGAAAGGCGAGACAGAGGAAGAGTTCTGGTGGTGCATTGAACAGACTATCAAGGGCCCAGACGGCTGGACACCAAACATGATCCTGGATGACGGCGGTGACCTCACCATCCTCATGCATGACAAGTATCCTGAAATGATGAAGGACATTCGCGGTCTTTCAGAAGAAACAACTACTGGCGTTCACCGTCTCTACGAGATGGAAAAAGCCGGAACTCTGATGGTTCCTGCCATTAATGTGAACGACTCGGTAACAAAGTCAAAATTCGACAACCTCTATGGCTGTCGCGAATCTTTGGTTGATGCGATCCGTCGCGCGACAGACGTTATGATGTCAGGCAAAGTCGCAGTTGTTGCTGGTTTTGGTGACGTTGGTAAGGGTTCTGCAGCAAGTCTGCGTAACGCTGGCTGCCGTGTTCTTGTAACTGAAGCTGACCCAATCTGTGCGCTGCAAGCTGCGATGGAAGGCTATGAAGTTGTCACAATGGACGACGCTGCTTCTCGCGGTCATATCTTTGTAACGGCGACTGGCAACCTTGATATCATTACGGTTGATCACATGCGTCAGATGGGCGACCGTGCGATCGTTTGTAACATTGGTCACTTTGATTCTGAAATTCAGATTGCTGCATTGAAGAATTTCAAATGGACCAACATCAAGCCACAAGTTGACGAAGTTGAATTCCCTGACGGCAAGAAACTTCTTGTTCTCGCTGAAGGCCGCCTTGTTAACCTCGGTTGTGCAACAGGTCACCCGAGCTTTGTGATGTCTGCTTCATTCACAAACCAAGTCTTGGCGCAAATCGAACTTTGGCACAACTATGCCAACTACGAGCGTAAGGTTTATGTTCTTCCTAAGAAACTTGATGAGAAAGTAGCAATGCTTCACCTCAAGAAAGTTGGCGCTCAGCTGACACAGCTTAGTAAAGAGCAAGCCGATTATATCGGCGTTGGTGCCGAAGGCCCATTCAAGCCAGATCACTACCGCTACTAAACTCTCTTTGAGTTTACATTTAGGACAAAAGGCCTCTTCGGGGGCCTTTTTCTTTTCCAGCTTTGCTTCGCAGTCGATTCCCTCTATTTTCCGCTTATGAATTCTCTTCGATTAAAAATAGACAGCGAGAAAGCAATGCAACGCTTTGCTAGGCTTTTGTCTGGCCACCTTAAGGCTGGTGACACTGTTCTTTTAGAAGGTGATCTTGGTGCCGGAAAGTCGGCTCTCGCCCGCACTGTCATCCAGTCATTGCCAGATCAGAACAATGAGTTGGTAAACGAGGAAGTCCCTTCACCCACATTTACCATCGTTCAGACCTATGAGAGGAAAATAGCCGACGTTTGGCACTTTGATCTCTACCGGCTGACCGATGCTGAAGAACTCTATGAAATCGGTATCGAAGAGGCTTTCGCCAACCAAGTCTGCTTAATCGAGTGGCCCGACCGTCTTGGGCACCTGACACCCTCTGATAATCTTACAATCAAGATCGAATTTGGCGACGGCGAAGAGGAACGCGTTCTCGAGCTGGTTGGCAAAGGCGCTTGGCAATCTAGGCTGCCTGCACTGGCGCTGAGTTCATGAAGAACAATCTCTTTAACATTCCAGCCAACTATCCCTTTGTTGATGCCCTAGCCACCTCTCTACTTGCGGAAACAGCTGACGCACCGCTGGCTCTAAGCAACTACCAGATCCTGCTGCCGACGCGACGCGCTTGCCGCGCCCTTCAGGAAGCCTTTCTCCGCTATAGCAAAGGCAGCACAGTTATCCTGCCGAAGCTTACACCGCTGGGGGATCTGGAATCTGACGAGTTAGAATTTGAAGCCCTTGGCAGCGGGCAAGACTTATCGGACATCGATCTGGATCCGCCCACTTCTGCTTTAACAAGGCAGTTTCTGCTCTGCCAATTGATCATGAAGCTGCCGGTTGATTCTGGTGGTGCGAATGAGATCGACAGCGCTTTAGATCTTGCCGGAGAGTTAGCCCAACTGCTGGATCAGGTTGAGACCGAAGGACTCGACTGGGCAAACCTCGACAAACTGATTGACGACGACCAACAAAACTATCAGGCACACTGGCAAAAAATCTTACAGTTCCTGACTATTGTCGCTGACAGCTGGCCGAAGATAGAAGCCTCCCTTGGCACCCTTGGGCCTGCAACCAGACGACGGATGCTTCTGGAGCAGCAACGTCTGGCTTGGGAGCGCAGCGAGAACAACGCACCGGTCATCATTGCAGGATCAACGGGCTCCATTCCCGCTGTCGCGAACTTAATAAAAACAATAGCCCAGCTGCCAAACGGTCGGATCGTTCTGCCCGGTCTGGAACAACATCACAGCGAAGAGCGTTGGGGTATCATCAGTGATGATCCCAGTCATCCTCAGTTTGGCCTGTCCAAACTGTTACAGTTTTTGGAATGTGACCCGAAGCAAGTATCGACTTGGCCCTTAGACGATAGCCTCAGGCGGGCAGACAAGCGAAGAGGCCTCTTTTTATCCGCTGCTATGTTGCCCGCCATCGAAACTTCCTATTGGAAGGAAGCCATTCAGCCAGACGAAAAAGAGAAAACAAAAGCAAGCTTATCGGCCGTAGAACTGATTGAGTGCGCTCAGCCTGAAGAAGAAGCAGGCGTGATCGCGATGATCCTTCGACAGGCGCTTGAGAAGCCCAACCAAACGGCGGCATTAATCACGCCGGACAGAGATCTCGCGCGACGTACAGCAGCAATACTGGAGCGCTGGCAAATCCCGGTCGATGATTCAGCCGGGCAGCCTTTGTCCAACACAAAAGTCGGCACTTTCATGCGCCTCATCGCTTGGGCTGCTGCTGAGGCTTTCTCCCCAAGTCGATTGCTTGCTTTGATTAAACATCCCTTAGTGCAATTGAAGATCGGTGATCAAAGCGTCAAGTACCTGATCCGTTTGTTGGAACTACAAAGCCTTCGAGGCTCTCGCCCCTCTCCAGGACTAAAAGCCCTTCAATCCAAACTTTCGAAAGATAAAGACCAAGAATTAGTCGCTTTTCTCGAAACCTTGGAAGATCTCGCCCAACCCTTTACCTCCGCTCTTTCAAAAGGCTCTCAACTTTTTGAATTGCTTACAGCTCATTTGAAGTTAGCCGAGGCCCTTTGTGCTCCTGAAGATCACGACGATCATCCGCTTTGGCGCGGAGATGATGGCAACGCACTCAATGCTTTCTTTTCAGAGTTACTTCAAACCACTGAGGCAACTGGGCAAGGCTTGGGCGCTATCACTTCAGCCTCCTACCCTACTCTGCTTGAAAACATGATGCAGAAACAAACAGTCCGGCCTAATTTCGGCACCCACCCACGATTGGCAATCTGGGGTACAATCGAAGGTCGACTGCAACAAGCTGATGTCTTGGTTTTGGGTGGGCTCAACGAAAACACTTGGCCAAAGGAAAGCGATCCTGGCCCGTGGATGAGCAGAGCCATGCGCCGCGACTTTGGGCTGCCGCCTGTCGAACGCAAAATCGGCCTTTCAGCACATGACTTTAGTCAGGTTTTTAACGCAAGACAGGTTTTCCTCACCCGTAGCCTGAAGGTTGGAGGGGCACCGGCTATCTCTTCGCGCTGGCTCATGCGGATAAACTGTCTTTTGGATGCATCTGGTATCGGACGCGACTTTCTAACCAAAGATAAACCCCCGTGGAAAGATTGGTTAGAAGAACTGAACAAAGGACCCGAGATAGACGTAGCCATACAAAGGCCCGCCCCTAGGCCGCCAGCAGAGAAACGCCTGCGCGATATAACCGTCACAGAAGTCGAAACTTGGGTGAAAAACCCTTACGCCATTTATGCGAAAAAACTGCTCCGACTTAGACAGCTTGATCCCTTAGACGCTGATCCAGGTGCCGCCGAAAAAGGCACACTGATCCATGAAGCCTTGGAGATTTTTGTCAAACGTTATCCCAAAGAACTTCCTCCTGATGCAAACCAAGTATTGAGAGAAATCGGCTACGAAGTATTTGATGAATGGTTGGATCGCCCCAACATTTGGGCCTTTTGGTGGCCCCGCTTTAACCGGATCGTTGATTGGTTCATTGCCCAGGAAAAAATACTGAGAGCTACAACAATAATTTCTACGGTCGAGGAAAGAGGCAAACTGTTTTTGCCTAGTGCAATAGGTGAGTTCGAATTAAGAGGTATCGCTGACCGAATCAACATTATGGACGACGGTAGCCTAGTTGTGATTGACTACAAAACCGGCTCTGCCCCTTCTAAAACGGACGTGAAAAATGGGAGTTCTCCGCAATTGCCACTTGAGGCCGCCATGTTGGCCAACGGCCAATTCACGACAATCCCTAACGGCCACGTCTCACATTTGGCCTATTGGGTGCTCAAAGGCGGTGTTCCAGCTGGTGAAGTTAAGCTTATGGGTAAAGGTGATGAAATCACAGATCTCGCTGACCAAGCCATCAACAACTTGCAGAAGCTCATAGACCTTTATCACCTGCAAGCAACAGCCTTTGAGGCGGTTGCGCCTGAAGAAGGCGGCCCCCGATATGATCCCTACATTCACTTGGCACGCACCAAAGAATGGTACGGCATAGATCAGGAAGTAGCGATTGATGATTGATCTAACGTCTCTCGATTCTCAAGAAATCATTCGGACTGCTACGGCAGCACAACAATTAGCCTCAGATCCTACAGCTTCTGTATTAGTTAATGCTTCCGCCGGAACCGGTAAAACCAGAGTTCTGACAGAACGAATCCTAAGTCTACTTTTAACCGGGTCATCACCTGAGAAAGTCATGGCGTTGACATTTACCAAAGCAGCCGCTGGTGAGATGCATAAACGCCTTCTAGATACGTTGGCAAAGTGGGCCATTTGCCCTGAAGAAAAAGTAGATCAAGAGATACTAAAGCTGACGGAAACTGCTCCTTCGCTTGAACAGAGACATAAAGCGCAATCATTGTTTGCCCAGGTATTAGACACTCCAGGTGGCTTGAAAATTCAGACTATCCACTCGTTTTGCCAATCGCTCTTGGCCCGTTTTCCTTTGGAAGCGGACTTGCCACCCAATTTCCAGCTCATAGAAGATCGTACAACGGCCGAGTTATTGAGAAACGCACAAGAGCGAGTTTTACACCAAGCCTACAGCGATCCGGGATCTTCTTTGGCCCAAGCAGTTCTTCGCCTATCGGCCCAAATGCAGGACGGGCAGTTTTCAGAATTGATGGTAAAGGTAGCTGCTAACAGAGGGAGGATTGAAACCTTTCTGCGTAGCTATGGTGGTTTCATCGGGGCCAGCTCGGCGATAAGGGCCAGCTTAGATATTGAAGATCACGTCACAACCTTCTCAATGGTAGATGAATTTATTAACGAAGGGTTGATAGCAGATCTCCGAGACATAGGAGTAAAGCTTATCACTTCAGAGATGCCGTCGACGGTCAAGAATGGAAAACAATTATTAAGTTGGCTTGCTCTAGATCAAGTAGAAAAACACTCTGCGCTGGATGAGTTTTTTAGTTGGTTTCTCACAAAAGACGAGAATACGGCTTCGCAAGCTCGCAAACGTAAAAAGAGCTTGGCTACTCGTGATATCGCTAAGAAACACAAGTCAGAGTATGAGCGCCTCAATGAAATTGGGGATGACGTCTTTTCATTTTCTAACAAAATCCAAAACCTACGGCTCGTTGAAATCAATCAAGCTTTGCTCACTGTTGCGGAAGCCGTCTTGCGAGACTACAAGCGCGCCAAAACGGCTCGCATAGCGCTGGACTACGAAGATTTGATTGCCAAATCGGCCGACCTGCTGTCCGCTAAACATGGCATGGCTTGGGTCATGTACAAGCTGGACGGGGGCATCGATCACGTCCTTATCGATGAAGCTCAAGACACCAGCCCTGAGCAATGGCGCATCGTACAACGAATAACCGACGACTTCTTCTCAGGCGAACAAGGCAAAGATCTTCGCACGCTTTTTGCCGTTGGCGACTTCAAGCAATCGATTTTTAGCTTTCAGGGTGCCAACCCGGCGGAACTTGGTCGAATGAGAGACTACTTCGGTGAAAAGGTGAATGCAGCCGGTCTGACATGGCGTCCGGTCAATCTGGATGCTTCCTTCCGGTCAGCGCCTGGAATTTTGGCATTGGTTGATCATGTTTTTTCAACGAGCACAGCGGGCCGCGGGCTTTTCCTACCGGGAGAACAACAGAGCGATTGGCGACGGCATCTTGCTTCACGTCAGGGCCAAGAAAGCCAAATTGAGCTTTGGCCTTTGGTTGAAAGCAGAGAGGACGAAGATCAAGATGGGGCTCAAACCGGTGTATCCAATAGTTTGGATACCACAACGCTGCTCGCGCAAAAGATAGCAAAGCGAATACACTACCTTTGCATCAGTGACGAAGGCAGCGGCGATCCCAGCGCTTGGTTGCCTAGCCAGGATCGGCGGTTAGAGCCAGGTGACTTCATGATTTTGCTGCAAAAGCGTGGCACCTTCGCTAGTCTGCTCAACCGTTCTTTGCGCCGTATGGCCGTTCCCGTTGCTGGTTTGGACCGACTAGCACTGGCCAAGCATCTGGCCGTTGAAGATCTCGTGGCCCTTGGACAAGCGCTCCTACTGCCTGAGGATGATTTGACCCTCGCCACAGTCCTGAAAGGTCCTTTTATCGGGCTAAACGAAGAAGAGCTGTATGATCTCGCAGCCGATCGAGGCGAGCAACGCCTTTGGGCTGCTTTACAGGCGCAAAGTCACGATGTGGCTTCGAGCAACCAAGCTTTCAGACAGCTGTCTGATCTCGCGACTGTTGCTTTCTCCAGGCCACCCTATGAGTTCTTCTGCCATCTTCTTTACGGGAAAGAAGGGTTGGGCAAACTCACCGCTCGAATGGGCCAGGAAGTCGCGGACCCAATTCAAGAATTTCTTTCCCTGGCTCTTTCTTATGAGCGCGAACACCCACCCTCGTTAGAAGGTTTTCTCCACTGGTTCACCAAAGGCAGCGAAGAAATCAAACGCGACATGGACCAAAGCCATGGTGAAGTCAGGATCATGACAGTTCATGGCTCTAAGGGGTTGCAATCTCACGTCGTTATTTTGGCTGACGCACACTTGCCTGGTAACTTCAGAGAGACATTCTTTTGGAAAGGCAGCCCACACAACGAGAATTTGATTTGGGTTCCTTCGTCTGAACAAGACAGCAAGGAAAGCCGCGTGCTTAGAAACCGCGCAAGAGGCGACATCGAAGAAGAAAAACATCGCTTGTTGTACGTTGGCCTGACCCGGGCGGAAGACCGCCTCTGGATCACAGGTATTAAGCCGAAGAAATCCTCCAAAGATCCAACTTGGCATTCAATTTGTGAAAACAGCCTTACTGAAATGGGTGCGCAAATCAGTCAGCAGAACGAAGATGAAGTTCTATGTCTGATCAATAATCCATCAGAACGACCGACTTCTCTTGACCAGCAGGCCTCGTCGGCTGAGCATACACGAACAGCAGAACTACCCAAATGGTTCGAGCATCGGCCTCAAGCCGAGCCAAGCCCGCCCTCACCTCTCGCAGCGTCTCGGCCCGAAGAAGAACCAGCAGGTAACTCACCGCTTAAGCAGCTTGGTCGCACAACAGGCATCAAGAGAGGGATACTGACCCACACCCTCCTGGAGCATCTCCCCAACCTCCCTGCTGAACAATGGGAAAGAGCTTGCGATCATTTCTTAAGCAAACCCGGGAACAAAATCGAACCCAACATCCAAAATGAAATAAAGCAAGAAGTACTCGCCGTACTTAGACATCCAGAATTCGGGCGGTTATTTTCCAAGGAATCACAAACTGAGGTGCCATTGGTTGGGCTAGTTGGCAATGACGTCATGTCCGGTCGTATCGATCGATTGCTCGTTGAAGACAATGAAGTTTTGATCCTTGATTACAAGACGAATCGACCGTCACCTATCTCCAGTGATCGAGTCCCACAAGTCTATCGAAAGCAGCTCAAAAACTATAAGGAACTTCTGGAACCTATCTATCCTGGCAAAACCATACGCACATTCCTGCTTTGGACAGATGAAACGAAGTTGATGGAAATTAGTTAAGAAACTCCCAGATTTGTAGAGTCCTTTTCCTTGACGAATCACTCGACTCTACCTAACTAAGGAGCCTGCTTCCGTCCGGGAAGGTAAACAAAACAAGGATTAAACTCATGGCAACTGCAGCAGTGAACGATAGTGATTTTGACGCCGAAGTGCTTCAATCAAGCAAGCCAGTTGTATTGGATTTTTGGGCCGAATGGTGTGGCCCCTGCAAAATGATCGCTCCAGCACTCGAAGAAGTAGCCTCTGAGATGAGCGACACAATTGCCGTGAAAAAACTCGACATTACGGCCAATCCAGACACGCCAGCAAAGTATGGCGTTCGTGGCATTCCAACATTGATGTTGTTCAAAGACGGTGAAGTCGCCAGCACTAAGGTCGGCGCACTTTCCAAGTCTCAGATGGTTGACTGGATCAACTCAAGTATCTGATTATAAACGATAAAACACGAAGGCCTCGCTGTACAAACAGCGAGGCTTTTTTATGCTCGGCCTGAAAGCACTGTACCTGCAAGGTAGAGAGAACCACAAACAATCACGGTTCCTTTGTCGCTATCAGCGCGGCCCGCAATAGATTCTAGAGCTGACGTTAAAGTCCCTGCCAATCCTATTTCCTGTGCAGCATCACCGGGAACCCTAGAAAACAGATCAAAAGAAGTATGGGCGTTGGGCTCATCTGGTATGGTCATCAAATGAAGACCTTCTAAGGTTCCTTCAAAAGCAGCTAGAAACTCTGCTGGATCCCGATTGGACAGCATGCCTAACACCATGTGAACAGGCGAATCGGCCTCTGTTTTTATCCAATCTGCAATGGTTTCAGCCGCTGCAACGTTGTGCCCTCCATCAAGGACCAACTTCCAACCTTGCGGTAAAATATCCCCATAAAAGCTAGTGCTAATATCTTGGAGACGCGCAGCCCAAACTGCTTCGTTCAGCCCTTGATCAACAATAGCTTGATCGATCGTTGATCCTGTCATGTAGTCAGCGGCGACAATCGCTACAGCCGCATTCTGCACTTGGTGTTTGCCTGCTAATGCCAGGTGACCAATCTCATAAGAGCGATCACCTAGATCAACTTCAGCCGGACCATTTCCATGCCTGGTTAACTGCCACTCTTTGCCTTCTTGCCAGACGGGAGCTTCTAAATCGCTAGAAATTTTTCTAATTGCAGCTTCGGCTTCATCAACTTGGTTTGCCAGAACCAAAGGAATGCCTTGCTTGATAATACCAGCTTTTTCCCGAGCAATTCCTGCAATCTCTGAACCCAAAAAGGCTTCGTGATCTTTTGAAATCGGGGTAATGATCGTGAGCGCTGGCTGGTCAACAACATTGGTGGCATCCAATCGCCCACCTAAACCAGTCTCCAACAGAAGGACATCAGCGGGATCACTGGCAAAGGCCAATAAAGCGGCAACAGTTGTTCCCTCGAAGAATGTTAAAGGCTCATCACCATTGGCTTCCAGAACCTGATCCAAGGCAAAACACAACTGTCCTTCTGTAATCTGCCCGCGGGAAAGTTCTATGCGTTCTTTGAAATCAACCAAATGGGGAGAGGTATAAGACTGCACCCCATAGCCCGCTTTCTGAAGAATTGACTTTAGAAAAGCCAGCGTCGACCCCTTCCCATTCGTGCCCGCAATATGAACAACAGGCGGCAGGCGACGTTCTGGATGACCAAGTTTCTCGAGCAAAGAGTATACTCGATCTAACTCCAAACTGATTTCTTTTGGATGCAGCTCGTGTAAACGCTGCAAGCGTTCTGAGCTTGCTGACATGTAGGTAAGACCAGTCTAAGCTTTGGTAATAGGTGGAACGTCCTCAGCAGAGGACTTGTCTTGCAGCTGTAACACCGGTGCTTTTGGTGTTGTATTTGTCAGCAAATCAAGCAAGTTCCCCAACTTTTCCTTTAACTGCTTACGCGGCACGACCATGTCAACCATGCCGTGATCCCACAAATACTCAGCGCGTTGGAAACCTTCTGGCAAGTCTTCACGGATGGTTTCCTTGATAACGCGCGCGCCCGCAAAACCGATAATGGCACCTGGCTCTGCCAATGCTATATCGCCCAACATAGCGAAAGAGGCCGAAACGCCACCAGTTGTTGGATCGGTTAGGATAACTACATAAGGCAGTCCAGCTTCGCGGACCATATCAACAGCAATGATCGAACGCGGCATTTGCATCAAAGATAGAATGCCTTCCTGCATGCGAGCTCCGCCTGAGGCTGGTATCGTTACAAGTGGCGCCTCCTGCACAACAGCCAGCTTTGCAGCAGCAAGAATACCTTCGCCTACTGCCATGCCCATGGAGCCACCCATGAAAGCGAAATTGAAGGCTGCAACAACAACTGTTTTGCCGTCGATTTCACCATGGGCCACTTTGATGGCGTCTTTTTCGCCAGTTTTTGACTGGTAGTCTTTTAGGCGGTCAGGATACTTTTTCTTGTCTCGAAATTTGAGCGGATCAACGGCGGGTTGAGGCAATTCAATGCATTGATACTCACCGCGATCAAACAGCATGGCAAGTCGATCATCAACCGGCATGCGCAAATGATGATCACAATGGGGGCAAACATTGAGATTGAGTTCAAGTTCTTTCTGGTAAATCATCTGGCTGCACGAGCCACACTTTTGCCAAAGGTTGTCCGGCATGTCATTGCGATTGACCAGAGCCGAAATTTTTGGTCTTACATAAGAAGTGAGCCAGTTCATCCGCGAACACCTTTCGACAATTCTTTAACTAAGCCTAAAACAGCATCAGCTGTACCTGGTCCACCAGTCCCATCATCATTTAGATTGGCTTTTACCTGGTCAACAATCGCAGATCCAACAACAGCCGCGTCTGCAACCGCAGCAATTTCAGCGACTTGCTCTGCCGTTCTAATACCAAATCCAACTGCAACCGGCAAATCAGTGTGGCGCTTTATTCTAGCAACCGCGTCACCTACATTGGTAACTTTACCAGACGCCGTGCCGGTAATACCCGTAATTGAGACATAATAAACAAACCCAGAGGTGTTGGCCAAAACAGCAGGCAGACGCTTATCGTCTGTAGTCGGTGTGGCGAGCCTGATGAAGTTCACACCGGCTTTCAGAGCCGGAATGCACAGCTCGTCGTCCTCTTCAGGCGGTAGATCAACAACAATCAAGCCATCAACGCCTGCTGCTATCGCATCGGTCAAAAAGCGATCAACACCGTAAGAGTAGATCGGATTATAGTACCCCATCAATACAATCGGTGTGGTGTCGTCTTGTGATCTGAACTCCGTAACAGCCGCAAGGGTTTTGATCATGTTTTGGCCGGCATTTAAGGCACGTAAACTTGATTCTTGAATAGCCGGACCGTCGGCCATTGGATCCGTGAACGGCATTCCAAGTTCTATGATGT
>CAJQQJ010000326.1 GCA_905480445.1 uncultured Alphaproteobacteria bacterium
TCACGTCGGCTCATGCCATCAATCAAAACACTGCGGCGAACACGACCATACAATTCCACTGACTTCATCCTCGCCCTCTGACAAAACAGAGAGCTTAACACTGGCGGACTTTTACTCCGGCCACAGCAGAAATATTCCGCCACTTCAGTGGTGGATTATTGCACCGGCGTTCTCACTTCGGTGCGTGGAAGAAGGCTGGCGGCCCGTCAGAATAACTCCTGCGAGCCGGGAGATAGCTTCGCAACTTCACTATTGATTGCTTCGTTCTGTCCAAATGTCCTAAGTAAGTTCCCTAGGTCTAACTAGTTAGCCAAATGGGGTGATCGCTTTATGACAGAAGAATTCTTTATTGAGCAACGCGGACGCGTTCTCGTCTGCACGCTCAACAATCCGGCTATGCGAAACGCACTCAGTCCCGAGATCTATCAAAGTGCTTTTGCTTCACTTGAAGAAGCTGAAAATGACCCTGGTATCGGAGCCGTTGTTTACACGGGGGCAGGCGGGTTCTTTTGTGCTGGCGGTAATCTCAACCGATTAAAGGCCGACCGCCGTCGCCCCAAGTCTGAGCAACGCGCACGCGTAGAACTGCTTAACCGTTGGGTCGACAAGATGCGGCGTTTTCCGAAGCCGATCATTGCTGCTGTTGAAGGTGCAGCGGCTGGTGCCGGTTTTTCGTTAGCACTTGGGTCTGACCTAATCGTTAGTGCTGAAGACGCAGTCTTTGCCATGTCCTATGTGAAAGTGGCCCTTAATCCAGATGGCGGCGGGTCGGCCTTTATTTGTCGTGGGCTGCCGCACCAACTGGCTGCTGAGCTCATGTTTGAAGGCGGGAAGATCTCTCCTCAACGCCTGCATTCCCTGGGCATCGTGAATCGAATTTGTGGCTCTGGCCAGGCTTTAGAGACAGCAGTTACATGGGCAACGAAGTTAGCAGATGGCCCTACGGTTGCTCTTGGCAGGATTAAATCACTGCTAGAGAAGGGCTACCCTGGTTCAGTGCTGGAGCAATTGGAAGCCGAAGCGAACTACATGAACGACGCGGTTCATCACCCCGAAGCCTGGGAAGGGATTGAGGCCTTTCTAGAAAAACGCAAGCCGGTCTTCCCGAGAGAATAGGCAAGATCTGAATAGACATGAACTTAATAACAATTGGTTCAAATCGTTGAATGCAGATCAAATAGAGCTGCCACCCCACGCACATCTTCCAGGTAGGAACGGCAGGCATACTGATGGGTTCCTGGACCATGTGATATCTTTGGCTCCGCACCTGACCATCAGTGATGAAGCCAGCAAAAACGTTCCTTGGCTTTATGGTACGCGGTTGTTCAAGTCTGGTTTCTTTTGGGAAGCTCATGAGGTTTGGGAAGCCGTTTGGTTGCGGGCGACGCCCAACTCTCGAGAACAGCATTTCATGCAAGGGATGATCCATCTGACTAATGCTTCGCTCAAACTTAAACTTGATCAGCAAAGGGCTGGAGCAAAGATTTTAGTGATGGCAGAGCAAAGTTTTGAACGCGCTTTCCAAGGTAGAAGCAATAAAGCGGTAATGGGCATTAGTTCTACTGATGTAAGAGTATTGCTCAAGAAAATTGGAAACATGTAGTATAGTACCGTTTTGTGAAAAAATTCGTTCTCTACCTCTGTTATAGTGCAGTAAACTGCATTGTTCTCTTTGGAAACCTTTTCTATAGTCAAACCAAGTGATCTCAAGGAGATGAAAGTGAGCAAAGTCATTGATTTTCGAACTAACCCTTCGCAATACAAGCATTGGCGTGTTGACTACGAAGGTTCAGTTGCCAGACTGACAATGGACGTTGATGAACAGGGTGGCCTGTTTGAAGGCTATGAACTGAAACTTAATTCCTATGATCTTGGCGTTGACATCGAACTGGCTGACATTGTCCAGCGTATGCGGTTCGAGCACCCAGAAATCGGCGCAGTTGTTATGCAGTCCGGCAAGGAGAAGGTGTTTTGTGCTGGAGCAAACATCAAAATGCTTGGCGGCGCTGAGCATGCTCACAAGGTTAATTTCTGCAAGTTCACAAATGAAACTAGAAATACTTATGAAGCAGCCTCAGCAGACTCTGGGCAGCACTATATTGCGGCAGTCAAGGGTGCTTGCGCAGGGGGAGGTTATGAACTGGCTCTAGCATGTGACCAAATTTACATGACAGATGACGGTTCGACTTCTGTGTCCTTGCCAGAAGTGCCTTTGTTGGCTGTGCTGCCAGGTACTGGCGGACTTACACGTGTCACAGATAAGCGCAAAGTCAGACGCGATCGCGCAGATGTCTTTTGTTCCTTTGAGGAAGGCGTTAAGGGAAGGCGAGCCCAAGAATGGAAATTGGTTGACGCCGTTGTCGCTAACTCGAAGTTTGACGATTTTGTCACTGAGAAAGCTTTAGAGATTGGTGGACAGGCGAAAGCTGGCTTCGACAAAAGTGGCATTGCATTAACGCCATTAGACCGCACTATTCATGATGATGGCTCTCTCAGTTATTCGGTTGTCGAAGTCGAGGTGGATAGAATTGGTGGTTTAGCAACTGTTACCCTCTCTGGCCCCGATCAAGAGGTACCGTCTTCTATAGAGCAGCTTCATAGGCTAGGAGCTGAGGCCTGGTGCTTGAGGTTGGCGCAGGAGTTGGATGACGCCATTCTCCACCTTCGCTTCAATGAATTGGAACTGGGTGTCATAACCTTCAAGTCCGTCGGCGATATTGCTGCGGTCGCGGCTCACGACAATTTCTTGATTGAAAACCAAGATCAGGATTGGCTGGCTAAAGAAATCCAACTCTACTGGAAACGCGTGTTAAAGCGCATTGATATGACCTCAAGGTCTCTCGTTGGCTTGATTGAAAACGGTTCTTGTTTCGCAGGTTTCTTAGCAGAGATCCTCTTTGCTGTTGATCGCACATATATGATGGCAGGGGAATTCGAAGACGATAATCGCCCTGAAGCTAAGCTTATGTTGACGGCCTCCAATTTTGGCACCTTTCCAATGGGAAATGATTTGAGCCGCTTGGAAACCCGTTTCTTGGGGGAGCCTGAATTTGTCGACGAATTGCATGGCTCGATAGCCGAAGAACTTGATGCTGATTCTGCTGAAGAACTGGGGCTCGTAACCTTTGCCTTTGACGACGTCGATTGGGAGGACGAGGTCCGGATCTTCCTGGAAGAGCGTGCTAGCTTCTCGCCGGATGCGATGACAGGCATGGAGGCTAATCTGAGGTTTGCTGGACCTGAAACCATGGAAACAAGAATTTTTGGTCGTTTGACGGCCTGGCAGAATTGGATATTCCAGAGACCCAATGCTGTCGGTGAAGCAGGCGCTTTACAGCGCTATGGCACCGGAAAAAGGGGCGAGTTCGATCGCCGTAGAGTCTAGGTAATGAATAGACTGGTACCCGTAATATGAACGAAGATTTTATGACTGATAGGAAGTAATAACGTGGCTAATATATCGACCGTTGAATACGATACGCTAATCCCTAACAACGTTGGCCTTTCTTCAGATAAGCGCGTCCAAAAAGCACTAGAGAAGTGGCACCCTGGTTACATCAGTTGGTGGAATGATTTGATTCCTCAGCAGTTTCAGGAGAGCCTCGTTTATCTTCGCACTGCAGTCTCGGTAGATCCAAAAGGTTGGGCGAAGTTTGGCTACGTTAAAATGCCAGAATACCGTTGGGGTATTTTGTTAGCACCGGAAGTTGAAGATCGAAAGATCCCCTGCGGCGAACATATGGGCGAAGCTGCTTGGCAGGAAGTTCCTGGCGAGTATCGCTCTCTGCTGCAACGCCTCATTGTTATTCAAGGAGACACAGAACCTGGCTCAGTCGAGCAGCAACGGTTCTTAGGTTTGACTGCGCCATCCCTCTATGACCTCCGCAATCTTTTCCAAGTCAACGTTGAAGAAGGGCGTCACCTTTGGGCGATGGTTTATCTTCTGCAAAAGTATTTCG
>CAJQQJ010000327.1 GCA_905480445.1 uncultured Alphaproteobacteria bacterium
GATCTGGGCAACCTGGTGTGGCGTTTGCAAGCAAGAGATGCCGACGATCAACAAAGCCGCCGGTCGTTATTCTTCTTCTCAGGTGGTCTTCATGCCGATTTCGATCGACAGCAAGAGATCTAAAATAAGGCGCTATTACAACGCACGTGGGCTAAACAATCTAGATGTTTTCCATGACCCAGAACGCATGTCATTGTCCTTTTTTGGGGCTCGTGGAACGCCTACGACTTTTATCATTGATCAGAATGGTAACTTCAGGGGGCGCTTCGAAGGACCAGCTGGCTGGGATTCAGCAGATGCAAGAGCTTTGATCGACTACCTGGTTAAAAGGCTCTAACTTTTATGGCGCGAGCTCTTCTTTGTTGTTTACTACTAGTCATTTCTGCCGGAAGTCTGTCAGCGGCGTCACTCTACGACAAACTGGATGTTTTGGATAAACCTCGGCACCTGTCGCAAGTCACTTATTTGAACGTCGCAGGCGAGCAGAAACAGTTGCAGGATTTTGCCGACGAAGTTCTATTGGTGAATTTCTGGGCGACTTGGTGTCCGCCGTGCGTCAAAGAATTGCCCTCGTTTGCACGTTTGCAAGAAAAGCTGGGAGACAGACCTGTTCGCGTGGTTATTGTTTCTGAGGATTTCGGTGGCATCGAAGTCCCACAAAAGTTCCTCACTGAAAAGGGCATTGAGGGCCTCACGCTACTCTTGGATAATCAAGGTAACGGTTTCCGCTCCCTTGGCGGCAAAGGCTTACCAACGACCCTGATAATCGATCAATCAAGTAACGAAGTTGCAAGACTGATCGGGGACTTCGAATGGGATTCGGATGAAGTTGTCGCTCTTGTCGAGTCGTTCTTGGAAAAGAAGTGAATTTAGAAACCTTCTGCCCCCAATTTGCCGCATTCGAGGCCTTTTCTTGCCGGAAATAATACCTATCTATTCTACTAAGGAGAACAAAACACATAAAGAGACTTAGCGGTTACCCTCCGCTTACCCCCCCTCTAAGACCCTAAGTCTCTGGTAGATTAAGCTCCCCTAACTTGATTACCGTGTTCTCCTTTTTTTTGAAACCGCATCCGGAAATTTTATTCGGATGCGGTTTTTTTGTCCCTTTGTTCATTTCTGCGACTTAGCTATGCTATCAATCTGATGCTTCATAAGGATGTTGGATGCTCAAAGTCAAAAACCTGGCTTGTACGAGAGGAGAGCGCTGTCTCTTCGAAGGCCTCTCCTTTGATCTGGAAGAAGGCGGGCTGCTTCATCTTGTTGGCAACAACGGGATTGGAAAGTCGTCTCTTTTGCGTCTGCTCGCTGGTTTCAACACACCTCTATTCGGAGAAATCGATTGGTGCGGCAGCAACGTTTATGAAGACCTCACTGCTTTTCGTCAGAATTTGATTTTCCTACCCGATCAAGCACCACTCAAGAAACAACTCTCTCCTGATGATCATCTAGTCTTTTGGCAAAGGCTGTTGGGTTACAAGACTGGTTCGAGCCAAGATGTCGGATTGAGCCATGTTGCCGATTTGCCTGCAAAGGTGCTCTCATCGGGCCAAAGGCGTAGAAGTTCTTTCTTGCTGCTTGATCAAGGTCGCAAACTTTGGCTTCTCGATGAGCCTTTTGTCGGACTGGATCACGAAGGCGTTGAAATGCTGCTTTCAAAAATTGATCAGCATCGCAAAGAGAAAGGCATGGTCCTTCTGACAAGCCACATTCCACTCAGCCTGTCTGATTACCGTGTTCTAGATCTCGCTTCTTATTCTTCCGATGAGGATGCCAGTTGATGAAAATATTTCTGGCCATCGTCAGTCACGAATTAAAGCTAAACGTCCGCCAGCCCGGTGATATGATGATGGTCGTAGGGTTCTTCTTATTGACCACTTGTCTGTTCCCTTTGGCCGTTGGAGCCGAACCAAACCTACTAGCGCGTATTGCTCCGGGGATTATCTGGGTCACGGCTTTGTTGTCTGTGCTTTTATCCCTGCCTCGTTTATGGGAGCCGGACTATGATGATGGCAGCCTCGAGATTTCAATGCTCAGCGCTTTGCCGCTTGAGCTCATCGTCTTGGCCAAAATTTTGGTTCATTGGTTTTTGACCGCTATTCCCCTTGCCTTGTTAACACCCTTAATCGCCCTAATGTTCCAGCTCGATTTTGCAGCCTTGCCACTCTTGGTCGGATCCTTGCTGATAGGCGTGGCCGCTTTGTGTCTGTTGGGGTCTGTTGGGGCTGCTCTTGCCCTTGGTGCGCGCAGCGGTACAGTGCTTGTGGCGTTAATCTCGCTACCGCTTTTCATTCCTGTGTTGATTTTTGGCGTTTCTATAGCCGATATGGCCCTGATGGCACTGCCGAGCCAGGGAGCCCTACTTATTCTTCTTGCACTGACCCTTTTCGCTTTGCCGGTAGGGGTACTGGGAACTGCTTGGGCGTTAAGGTTGGCAGTTTCTAGCTAGGTGATAAGGCATAAGCTGCTGTGGCGATCCCGGCTGGCCTTTCATCGCCTTCAGCGTAGATGGTCGTTTGGGCAAAGGCCATAGTGCGACCCAGCCTTGTAACTGACGCCTTAGCTATGACGTCTTTGTTTGAAATAGGTTTCATGAAATGGGTTGTTTGATCAACTGTTCCCATAGGTCGGTACCCTTTAGATGCCGAGCAGATTGCCAAGACCATGGCCGTGTCAGAAATTGCCATCATCGATTGACCACAAACGATGCCACCTTCGCGGCAGAGCTGTTCATCAAACTTCATTTTGAGTGTCAATTTCCCACCGTTGATCTCCTCGACGGACAAATTCAAGGCTTGAACCCAAGGGGCAAATACTTCGGCCAATAAAGTCTGTGCTTCATCTTTTGTCATCAACAACTCCTGTTTCGCTGAGCGCAGTCTTTCTTGTGATGACAACCTTGTCAACGCTGATTGAGAAAATTCTGTTGCGGAGTCCTAGCCTTTGCTTTACCTCAACGGCCCTAAGTGACAGCGAAGAGGGAAGTAATCTTATGAACGCCTTGATCATGGTTCTCGACTTGGTTCTTAACCTGTTGTTTATGGTGCTCTTTGTTTATGTCGTGTTGTCGTGGCTCTTGCAGTTCGGCATCATAAACATGTACCATCCCTTTGTTCGGACAATTTGGGAAGTTTGCCGCTCGGTCGTTGATCCCGTCTTGGCCCCTTTTAGAAAAGTCCTTCCGCGTTTGGGCGGTGTCGATCTGTCGCCAATAGCCTTGATTCTCGTGATCTACTTTCTCCGTTCTTTCATACAGTATGACTTACCTGGCTTGATAAACTAGAGCCACATGCAGGTCTTACAGATACGGAGTGATGGCTGCCTTTGTCGTGTAAAGCTCGCTCCAAACGCTGGCAAAAACAGAGTTGATGGCCCTGATAGAGATACTCAGTCAAACCTCAGACTAAGGGTAAAAGTGACGGCCATTCCTGAAAAAGGAAAAGCCAATGCGGCTCTAATAAAACTCCTCGCCAAGGAATGGGGCTTGGCCAAAAGTCAGCTCACGATCATTTCAGGTGAAAAGGACCGAAACAAGATAGTCCATGTCGCCGTCGATCCACCATTTTTCATTGATTTTTTTGACAAGTGGGCAGAGAAATTCTCAGAAGTTCCCCAAGAATAATTGGATAGCAACATGACCGATGTAATCGACGGCAAAGCCTTTTCTGCCAAATTGCGTGAAAACATAAAACACCAAGTAAGTGATCTTAAAGCTAAGCACAATCTCGTGCCTGGTTTGGCCGTTGTGTTGGTTGGCGAAGATCCTGCGAGCCAGGTCTATGTTCGCTCCAAGGGCAAACAAACTGTTGAAGCTGGGATGAACTCCATTGAGCACAAGCTGGACGTAGCGACATCAGAAGAAACTCTGCTGAAGTTGGTCGACGATCTGAACAATGACAACAGCATCAATGGCATTCTAGTTCAGCTGCCTTTGCCAGATCATATTGATTCAGACAAAGTGTTGGCGACGATTAAGCCTGAAAAGGACGTTGATGGATTCCACGTGATCAACGTTGGCCGTCTTTCAACTTGGACCGGCAAACCGATGATCCCTTGCACACCGTTGGGCTCGATCATGCTTTTGAAAGATAGACTGGGCAGCTTGTCTGGTCTTGATGCTGTGGTTGTTGGTCGTTCAAACATCGTTGGTAAACCAATGGCGGCTTTACTGCTTCAGGAGAGCTGCACAGTAACCGTTGCTCACAGTCGCACTAAGAACTTGGCGGAAGTCTGCAAGCGGGCCGACATCGTCGTGGCCGCAGTTGGTCGCCCTGAAATGATCCCTGGGGGTTGGATTAAGCCAGGCGCTACCGTGATTGACGTTGGTATCAATCGTATTCAAACACCAGAAGGCAAAAACAAGCTGGTTGGTGATGTTGACTACGCCTCCGCTTCTCAGGTAGCTGGTGCTATTACCCCGGTTCCTGGTGGTGTAGGTCCGATGACGATCGCTTGTCTTCTTGCAAACGCATTGACAGCGACCTGTCGCCAAAATGGACTTGATGATCCAGATTTCGGCTAAATTTTTTGATATTTAGAGACCTCAGTATAAGGCCTATTTTCCCGTCTGACATTACCGAATTAGCGATGGATTTCCAGTAGGATCAGTTATTTGCAACTTTTAGGGTTGGATATAGCCAATTTGGCATGGTTTCACGCCCCATTTCTGGGTTTT
>CAJQQJ010000328.1 GCA_905480445.1 uncultured Alphaproteobacteria bacterium
CGGTTAGAATGGCCTGGAAAGTTGCTGGATCTGGGTCACCAGCGGTTACAAAGGTCACCAACCCACCACGGCCTTCTTCTTTGAGGGCGGCATATTTTTTGTCTATGCGTGTCATATCTCGACTCCCAGAGCTTTTGCGACTGTGAAAACGTCTTTGTCTCCGCGTCCACAGAGGTTCATAATCATGATATGATCTTTGGGTAGATCAGGCGCAATTTTAGCAACGTGCGCCAAAGCATGGGAAGGTTCCAAAGCCGGGATAATGCCTTCTGATCGACAACAGAGTTTGAAGGCTTCAAGCGCTTCTTCATCAGTGACCGAAACATATTCAACCCGGCCGATATCATTGAGCCAAGAATGTTCGGGGCCTATGCCTGGGTAATCAAGACCAGCTGAAATGGAGTAGCCTTCTAAAATCTGACCATCTTCATTTTGTAATAGATAAGTACGGTTGCCGTGAAGAACGCCCGGTCGGCCACCAGTCAAGGAAGCAGCGTGTTCTTCTGGCCCCTTGTCGAGGCCGTGCCCGCCAGCCTCTACTCCGATAATTCTAACAGAAGTGTCATCCAAGAAAGGATGGAACAAACCGATAGCGTTCGAGCCGCCGCCGATACAGGCAACGAGAGAGTCAGGCAATCGCCCTTCCCTTTCTAACAACTGTTGCTTGGCCTCATTACCGATAACGGATTGGAAATCGCGAACCATCGCCGGATAAGGATGTGGGCCCGCCGCAGTACCGATGATGTAGAAAGTATCATCAACGTTCGTTACCCAATCGCGCAGAGCTTCGTTCATTGCATCCTTGAGCGTTGCAGAACCCGAAGTCGCGCCGCGCACTTCAGCGCCCAGGAGCTTCATCCGGAATACGTTAGGCTGCTGGCGAACGATATCAGTTTCGCCCATATAGACAACACAAGGCAGGTCAAACAAAGCGCAGACTGTTGCTACAGCAACACCATGTTGGCCAGCACCAGTTTCCGCAATAATCCGGGTTTTACCCATGCGTTTAGCAAGCAAAATTTGGCCCAAGCAATTGTTAATCTTGTGGGATCCAGTGTGATTAAGCTCATCCCGCTTGAAGTAGATCTTAGCGCCGCCCAACTCCTCAGTCAGACGTTCTGCATAATACAAAGGGCTCGGGCGGCCCACGTAATGCTTAGCTAGATCAGCCAACTCTTCCCAATAACTAGGATCATCCTTGGCAGCGTTGTAAGCCTCTTCAACTGAGAGTATGAGGGGCATCAATGTTTCGGCTACAAAACGTCCGCCGAACATGCCAAACAGGCCTTTTTCGTCAGGGCCGTTGCGATAAGAGTTAACAGGTTCCATAAGGGGCTTGGTTTCTTATTTGTTCAAATCAAGGTTTCTTTTGCAGGAATTAGCGATGAGTCGCAATGTGTAAGAAGAGTCCTAAATTCAGAGTTTCGACGTACGAAACAAAAAGTCGGAAATCATGGCAGGATTCTTAACGCCAATGGCTTCCTCAACACCTGAAGACAGGTCTATCAAGGACGCTCCCGTCAGGCGGACAGCCTCTTCCATATTTTCTTTTGTCAAACCACCAGCCAAGAACCACGGCGTTGATCCGCTGTAGTCTGCCAACAGGTTCCAATCAAAACTAACTGCGTTACCGCCGGGCCGCGTCGCGTCCTTGGGGGCCTTGGCATCAAAAAGCAAGAAATCCGCTACACCTTCATAAATCTCAGCTTTCTTCAGGTCGTCGGCAGAGGAAATAGGAATTGCTTTCATAACTGGCAGTGAAAATCGAGCTTTCAATTCTCGGATAAAGTCGGGGCTTTCGGATCCGTGGAGCTGCAATATGTCGATAGGAACTTGCGACAAGATTTCAGCGAAACCTTCCATGGTTTCATTAACTGTCAAAGCGACTTTTTGAACAGTATTTGGGATTTTTTCAGACAGCAGCCTAGCTTGCTTCAGCTCTAGGAACCGTGGGCTGGGGGGAAAAAAAACAAAACCCACATAAACGGCGCCGCCGCGTACTGCAGCCTCCACAGCTTCACTGGTTTTCAATCCACAAATTTTTGTTTTTATTGCCATGTCAGAAAACTTAAGTCTCATCTCTTTTTTTGTAGATAAGAACGATTGTTAAGAAAACCAAGAACAAAAATGCCGCCTGAATGCAGGCTTCAACAACCCAACCCAGCGAAACATGTCTAAACAAGATAATCATCATAGCGAGCAAAATTGCTAAAACAAGAGAAGGCCGGGCAACTCCATTGGCTTCGTGCCAGCAGGCCGCCAGTTTCAATCTCGTTCCATTGGCGCTTGCCGGTAGCAGGGCTGAGAATCTTAGAAAGACGTAAAGCGATACGAGAGAGACAAGAGGCATCACTATATTCGTCAAAGCAGTCGCTGCAAATTGAGCAAGTACCCCTAAAGCCATTCCTAAGACGACGGCCATTAAAACAATCCCAAGTGCCAAAAAGGCAAACCAAAAGAAGAACACCACAAAACAAAGCCACGAAGGTTTTGTTGGACCAACTTGCGAAGCCAAGCCTCTGAAAAAGACGAATGACCAAAACAAGAAGGCTACTATGAAAGCACCAACAGTGATCTTAATGTAGGTTTGACTAGATAAGCCAAGATCGGGCGATACCAGTTGAGAAGTTGCCCAAGATACCAGCAATATCATTGCCACAAGCAAGGCAGCCATCAGGCCCAAGAAAGGCATTTTGTCCTTAAACTGGGTCATAAAACTAGAAGTCTACCCGCTCTGCACCAGGGCGCCATCCGGTTCTATGGTAGAAGCAAATAGAAATGGCGGTCACCAACAAAGCCTGCATTAAGAACAGAAGCATCAAGCCAACGGGAGCCCAAATCCAGTAGGAAAGGCTAAGCTGGTAATGTTTGATTTCTTCACCGGTCAAAATGATCGGCGGGGCGTAGACATTTAAGTAGGCGGCAAATCCAATCAAAATCAGAAAAGCCGGCAGCATAACCGTCACGTAGATAGAAGCTACTTTCAAATGTACGCCAGCAAGTGCGCGCCAAGAATCCATCAGTGAATAGGGCGCATCCACGCCCGAAGCCGAAAGAACAAAAGTAAATCGCGACAACAATATAAAGGACAACAAGAGAGCAACAATTGTCAGCGCGACTTGCGGCCAAAAATCAAACCAAGTTCCTAAACCCATCGAAACGACCAGAACCACGCCCCAAAGCGGTAGTGACAAAAGAGTTACCGTAAGCAACCGCTTGATGTAGATCCAATAGCGATCAAGCGCTTGATCGTCCATTCTGGGCTCTTTTGCACTATCATTTAACAACATCAACCGATGAAGGTTCACAGCAAAAACGCTGAAGATCAAAAACTGAGTTATGAAAGCTGCAACGCTGTGCACTGCCGTTGCCTGAACACCAGTATAAAACTTTGCCAAATACAAGTCTTCTGCCACGAAGATGATCAATGACAGAAGGTAGGGCAAAGCTGCGATAACAAGAATGCCTTTGAAATGGATCGCAATCGCGACAAATGTATCGCGAACGGTAGGCCCAAACTGCAAAGGTGGAAATGAAAGTGTCATATATGATCGTATTGAAGGCTGTGGACTCGTCTAGTCTTTATAGGCCGCTCGGGCTTTGGATGCTAGCAACCAATTGTTTTGCCGAGGCTTTTGGATCACAGGCACCAGTGATCGCGCGCCCAATCACTAAACTGGTCGCTCCTTCCGCCATCGCCCTTTCTGGCGTCATAACTCTTTTCTGATCCC
>CAJQQJ010000329.1 GCA_905480445.1 uncultured Alphaproteobacteria bacterium
GAAACCGCTATCGTATGTGCGTTCTTGCCCGAAATGATCGATCATGTCGCGACGCACTTGATCCAAATAGAAAGAGTCGATCAGCGTATCATCGGTACTCTTGTGAATGGCCGGTATCGGTTCTGGCGTTTTGAACTTAAGCTGCAGAGCTTGAACGGCGTTTATCTGACCGTTTTCCACCATCTGCCCGGCGATCCATTCGCGCCTAGCTTTCGCTCGGCCAGCGTGTTTCTCTGAGCTGTAGGTAACAGGGGCTTTCGCTAACGAGGCCAAAAAGATAGCTTCGTGTAGCTCCAGTTCCTGGACCGAGCTATCGAAATATGTTTTCGCAGCCTGCCCAATGCCATAGGCTCCGCGGCCAAAATAAAGTTGGTTAAGGTAGAGCTCGAGTACGCGTTCTTTTTCGAGCTGCCGGTTTATTTTGACCGCTAAAATGGCCTCGCGAAGTTTTCGACGTACGCTGCGTTCAGAGCCAGTGAACAGCATTTTGGCCAGTTGTTGGGTAATCGTAGATGCACCGAGCAACCGCTTTTTACGCGTCAAGTTGATAAGGTTTTGCACCATAGCTCGCGAAAAAGCCGTGGCGTCTATGCCGCCATGCTCAAAAAACCGCTTGTCTTCTGTCGATATGAAGGCGTCAATTACGTGCTGAGGAAGATCTTCATATTTAATAGGCGCGCGACGTTGGCGATAGAAACGAAGAACCTCATTTGCGGTGCTGTCGTATACCCTGGTGACGGTCGGCGGTGCATAGTTGTCAAGAACCTCTACATCTGGCAAGTCATGCACAACACCGTAAAAAAAACTAAATGCAATTAACGTCAGTTTCACAAGTAAATGCTTCCTCAATCCTCGGCGGGACCATAGAGCGTGATTCGGCCAAGACAAACGGATAAATGGAGTCGCTCACCAAAAGGTTAAGACCATCTTAGGTGGCACATATTCCTAGGCGTATGATCAAGGATACGTGTGTTGTGGAATGCAGTGTTTATTTAGGGTTCATACCTAGATTTACAGTTTTGTAGATCAGTCTAAAGCCAGAAAGACTGAAACTAGTTCAATTCAGCCAAAACCTGTTCTCGAACGATGTGCGGTTGAATTTTGCCCATCGCACTGCGCGGTAGTTGGTCTCGGAACAGAATCTGTTTCGGGTGTTTGAATCTTGCAAGATTGTTTTGAAACAAGGTTCGAAAGTTGACCTCGTCCTTTGTTGTCTCATCTTCTAAGACAATGAGCGCAAGTGGTACTTCGCCCCAACGTTCATCAGGAACACCGACCACGACACATTCTTTCACCTTTCCGGTGCTCATTATCACGGCTTCTATTTCCGCAGGGGAGATGTTCTCTCCACCGGATATGACAAGGTGCTTCTTACGGTCTTTGAAATAGAGGTAACCGTCAGCGTCCCAGCAACCGAGGTCGCCCGTTTTGAACCAACCGTCAACCAGGGCTTTGTCTGTCTCAATTTCGTTGCCCCAATAGCAGCTGAGGATGGAAGGGCCGGATACCTCAATTTCTCCTAGCTCGTTCGGATCATTAACAATCTGATCGTCTTTGCAAATACGAACTTGGCAATGAAGTGCGGATTTACCTGTTGAGGAAGGGTGAGTTTTTCCTTCACCAATTGCTTGATAAGCCGCTACTGGACAGGTCTCTGTGCTGCCATAAACCTGAATTACAGAGCAGTTTTTGTCTTCAAAAGCTTCAATCAATTTGGTCGGTACAATTGTCGAGCCAGTTCCAAGGGCTTTCAGGTTTGAGAAGTCAGCAGCTTCCCAACCTTCAAGCGTCATGACCGCTTCCATTGTTGCAGGTACGAGGACCCCAAGCGTGGTTTGAGGGGCCGTGAGTCTCTCCAAGGCAATGGCGGGATCGAAACGCTCGTGGAGATCAATGGTTGCGCCCATGTAAAGCCCAGGTGTTAGTTGAATGTTCAGTCCACCAACGTGAAAAAGAGGAAGAGCAACGAAGATCACATCATCTTCTGTCATTTTGTGCATATGACGAGAATTGAGAGCGTTATAGAGTAAGGCTTCCTGAGTAAGAACAGCGCCTTTTGGCTTTCCCGTTGTGCCGGAAGTGTAAACGATCAGGACAGGGTCATTCAAGGCTCCCTGATTTACTGGGTCTTCAGCTGGTCCGTTTGTTAGTTCTTTAATATCAATGGCTTGGCAGTTTAAGCTGGCTTTGGAGACACTTTGATAGTCGTCAGAAGAAAAATGATTATCATAGAATAAGATACTAGCGGATGCGTCTTCAACGATGCATGATAGCTCTGTCGGTGTTAGTCGCCAATTGAGCGGTACTAAGATCGCACCAAGTTTCGCACAGGCGAAAAGTAAAACTAACATCTCTGGACGATTGAGCCCCAAATAAGCAACACGATCACCTTGGGCAACGTCACTGCTTTTAAGAAAAGAAGCGGCTTTTCCAATTTGCTCTGCAAACTCGCCATAGGTCAGGCTCTTTCCTTCAAAAAGAACAGCAGTCTTGTCAGGTGTAAAGTTGGCGTGGCTTGTGATCCAGGAAGCGATCGATTGCATTAGTCGTCTCTTTCACCAGACTCATAGAGTGCACCTCGACCGATTCGATCCATGCACAGCTCGGCTGTCCAAGGTAGCATAAGCGCGCCACAACGGCTGTCCCGGTACATGCGCTCTAATGGTAGGGACTTGAGCATCGATTGCCCACCGCAAGTCCTGACTGCTAAGCGGCAAATGTCGTTGGCGTTTTCCATGACAGTATATTGCGCTGCATAGGCCCGAAGCAGCTGCTCTTTGTTGGGTTTGAAACAAGCCTCTGAAATCACTTGGAACCAGAGCGCTTTAGTTTGCTCTAGTTTTATGAGCATTTCAGATACCGCGATCTGCTTGGTTGGGTACATCCGGCGTTTGACCGGTGGTGTGCCTGGATATTCACCACGCAAATAAGAAACAGTGAAATCATAAGCTGCCTGGCAGATGCCCATGTAGGTTGGTGCCAAGGTTAGGAACATGTGTGGCCAGCCCATGGCCATATGATAGTACAAACCTTGAGGCATTAGCTCGTTGACTGGATCGACGACGACGTTGTCGAACAAGAGAGTTCGAGAAACCGTTCCGCGCATTCCCAACGGATCCCAATCACCAACGACGGAAACGCCTTCTGCATTTGCTGGAACAGCGAGATAGAGAGAATTCCGCCTGCTAGGTTCATCGGTTGTGATATCCGTACAAAGAACGCCGTAATAGTCAGCATGGCCGGACAGTGAAGCGAATATTTTCTTTCCGTTAATGACCCAACCTTTGTCCGTACGTTGGGCCTGTGTTGACCAGGGAGCGGCACCAGCAGCGGCGGCTCCGCCCTCGGAAAAAGGTTGTGAGTAAACGGCGCCATCTTCGATGATGCGTTTGTGATGAATTTTTCTGCGCTCTTCGTGGTCTTTTCTGACGTCATCTGACACGTCAAGAGCATCGAAGAGTGAGCCTGTCCAAAGCGTAGAACTAACGTGCATGTTCCATGTAAGAGCAGTCGCACCACAGTAGCGGCCCATTTCAGCAGCTGCCAGACAGTAGGCTCGATAGTCAGCACCTAAGCCACCACTGGCCTTGGGAATACAAACACCCAGCAGCCCGTTTCCGGCCATGTCCTTATAGTTCTCAGCCGGGAAGACAGCCTCACGGTCCCACTTCTCGGCTCTTGGGGCAAGCGTAGATCGCCCAAAAATTCTCACTCTTGAACAAAGGTCAGCCTCTAGTTCTGTTAATCGGTAGGCTTTGGGATCAAACAGTGGCTTGTCAGTCATAAGCTAAAGAGCCTCCAAAAAGTCTTTAAGAACTGCATTGAATGCATCGGGTTGTTCAAGGTTCGAAAGATGTCCAGCGCTGGGTAAAACTGTGTACTTTGCGCCAGGAATTTTGGCTGCCATCTTCTCCATCATGGGCGCTGGAGCGTTGGTGTCTTTCTCGCCGGCCAGTACTAGGGTTGGCACTGAGATGGCTTGTAAGTCGTAGCGCATATCAAATTGAACGATGGCTTTCATAGAGGCACGGTAGGTCTCTGATGGACAGCTTGACATGGACGCAATCGCAATCTCGATGCCCCTGGGATCTGGGTTATCTGCAACCAAAGTCGGTACAATACCAGGGGCTAAATCAGCCAGTGTTTTCCCTTCATCAAGGGGCTTCAAACGTGCATCAAGAAACTTCTTCTGAAAGTCTCCGTCGGGGCTGCCAAAGGCTGGGCTTGTTCCAGAAAGAACTAAAGATATCAACTTATTAGGATGATTTTTTGCAAGCGCTTGAGCAATCATGCCACCAAAGGAATGGCCCACTAAATGACAGGATTCATGTCCCGCTTCGGCGAGATCTAAGGCTAGCTGTTCAGCCAAACTATCAATTGTGAACGGAGCAATTAGATCTCTTCCGCCGTAGCCTGGTGCGTCCCAGCCAACAACATCGTATACATCTGAAAAAGCTTCCTTTTGAAACTCCCATACAGAGCCGTTGCCCCCGACACCGTGTAGGAAAACCAGCGCTTCTTTACTGCTCATTAAATCAGCTTTCCTTCTTCTACGACTGCGACGCCGTCCAATTTTATTGTGCAGCCCTTCATGGGAAGATCAAAATGGCCTTCTGTGAAGCGGCCTACGAACTCGTTAGCACCCGTTGAGAACAAGAAGTTACCGGCTGAAGCTCTGATCTCTGTGCCATTGGTTTGGTTTTGATCATAGAAAGTCAAAGCCTCAAACCGGGCGCGCTCATTGATGCCCCAACCAACGTGAGAAACGGCGTAAGCATTCTTGTCGTTCCAGGCCTCATAATAACGTTTCATCAACTCAGCGTCCGTGCCTTTGCCGTCAATCTTGACGACAAAATCATTTTCAATAGTCATTTCAACCGGTGCATCAAGATAGCGTTTAAACGTCAGATTTGCGTCGCCCGCATCCATCACAAGCCGGCCATTGACGCAGTTCTTTTTTGGAAACCCAACAACAACACCAGCTGGCCAATGGGTGACGGTACCAGGGCGGTCAGTGAAGCCCCAAACACCGGCGCAGGGCATGTCTTTGATGTCCACAGTCAAATCAGTGCCTGCCTCGGACTCTACTGTCATCGTCTTGGCGGCTTTTAGCCTAGCAATGTCCTCTCTTGCTCTAGTTTTGAGGTCAAGCGTCGGGACAGT
>CAJQQJ010000330.1 GCA_905480445.1 uncultured Alphaproteobacteria bacterium
CTCTCAATTCAAAGGAATTGATCGAGCTCCGCCGTAACAAGATGGGCATGGTTTTCCAATCTTTCGCACTTCTGCCCCATAAAACTGTGCTTGAAAACATTGCTTTCCCGCTTCAAGTAAAAGGCGCCAAGACCAAAGACGCCGTTGAACGTGCTTCAGCTATGATTGAACTGGTCGATCTGGGTGGACGTGAGAATTACTACCCACGTCAGTTGTCTGGTGGGCAGCAACAACGTGTCGGTATTGCACGTTCATTAGCAGTAGAGCCGGATATCTGGTTTCTTGACGAGCCGTTTTCTGCGTTGGACCCGCTAATACGCAAGGAGATGCAAGACGAATTTTTGCGCCTCCAGGGCATGCTTAACAAAACCATTCTTTTTGTAACTCACGACTTCGATGAAGCCTTAAGGCTTGCCGACCGTATTGCCATTATGAAAGACGGCGTTATTGAGCAAATAGATACGCCTGCAAACATCGTATTGAATCCGGCGACAGAATATGTTGCAAAATTCACCAACGATGTGCCGCGTGAGAAAGTGTTACGCGTAGAAAGCGTCATGGAGCCTATTAAGGAAGGCTCAAAGCTGAGCGATATACGTGTTCCAAAAGATACGATCATCGAAAAAGTGGCAGAGGCCATTTTGAACGAGACGAAGCCTGTTCCAGTAGTGGACAGCAAAGATAAAATGATCGGGGTTTTAAACCGTAAAAACATTATTCATATCTTGTTCGGCAAGGATGAGGCTGCGTAATGTTTGAAACAATCAAGCAATCGAGGCAAATTCAGTTTGCGCTGCTTTTTGTAGCCTTTTTTGCACTCTACTTCACTGTTCCCCATAGCGATGGCAATCTTCTTTGGCGTTTGCCTTCACTGATCGCTTCATGGCCGGTTATTCTGAATGACGCTGTTCAATATGCCATGAATGATTGGTGGCACATCGAATACTGGGACGAGGACATTGAAGACACGGATTCAGCGCCCTTGTTGTTGTGGATTACACGTGCGATTTCAGGTGCCATTCTATTTGTCATCCAAGTTGTGCGTGAGATTATGATTGGTGGTCTCAAAACGATTGTGGCCTTTACCAGTTGGGATTTCGTCGATGACAACCCGTGGGCGAGATGGCCAGCGTTACCTTGGACCGTTGTAACAGGCGCTGCAATGGTAGTGGGTTATGCGCTTAACGGGCGTTTGTTGGCTATCCTAGTCGGTGCTTCTCTGGTTTATATTTCTTTGTTTGGCCAATGGGAACCAGCGATGCAGACGCTGTCTCTTGTATTGGTTGCCGCACCAACTGCCGTACTCTTAGGTGTATCGCTAGGTGTATGGGCTTACAAGTCTCGCACGACAGAATATGTTCTGACACCACTGTTGAACGTAGCGCAGACTTTTCCGCATTTCTCGTTCTTGGTGCCCATGGCCGTAATCTTTGGGGTAGGGGATCATGCAGCGGCAATCGCAATCGTGATCTTTGCGACACCTCCGATGGTTCGTCTAACCCTGTTGGGACTAAGAGGCGTATCACCTGAAGTAACCGAAGCTGGCATGATGAACGGCTGCACTAAGTTCCAATTGCTTTACAAAGTCCAAATACCCAGTGCGCGCCACAATATCCTCATTGGTGTCAACCAAGTGATTATGCAATGTCTTGCACTTGGCGTGATTGCGACGTTGATCGGCGCCAAAGGGCTTGGCGATCACTTGATGCGGGCATTGAATGGTCTCAGAATTGGTCAAGCACTTGAGCTCGGAATTTGTATTGTTCTGATCGCTATTGTCCTGGATAGATTGTCGCTCGCTTGGGCGAACAAACAAGTTGATTATTTTGCCGACAACTCCTTCTTTAAAAGGCATAAATACAGTTTGATCATCCTTGCTATTGCAGTGGTTGGGTCTTTACTCGCTTTTGCTGGTAGCTATTTGTTTGAGGGTGGCATCAACTATTTCTATTTGATCCCACACACCAAGGGCATCACAACTGCGGATTTCTGGCAGTCAGGCGTTAACTGGATTGTCGATAACTGGGGAATAGCGCTCAAAGGTTTCAGCGATTTCCTAATCATTAATCTCCTGATCCCAATGAGAGATTCATTTGTCGGTATGCCAGTGTCGGCGACATTCCTTTTGGCCATGGGAACCGGCTTTATAGTCGGCGGCATTCGCTCGGCTTTGATTGTTGGCGGGTTCCTTCTCTTTATTGCTTTGACTGAATGGTGGGACCGCGCCCTTGTCACGATGTACATGGCGACATTTGCGGTCATTGTATCTGGGTTTTTTGGATTTGCGGTCGGGATTCTGGCGGCGCAAAATGCGCGGGCCTCAAAGATAATCCTGATCATTTGCGATACCTTCCAGACCTTCCCGTCCTTTATCTATCTGATCCCAGTTATTATGCTGTTTGGAATCACAGATACATCTGTGTTGACAGCGGTGATTGTCTATGCGGTCATACCTTCGACTAGATACACGATTGAAGGGCTGCGGAATGTGCCTATGGCACTGCAAGATGCGGGTTCGATGTCTGGTGTTAATCGCATGCAGCGCTTGTTCCAGATTGAATTGCCTCTGGCCTTTCCACACATGATGTTGGGTTTAAACCAGACGGTTGTTTTTGCTCTCTTTATGGTCATGATCGGGTCACTGATCGGGACTACTGACCTGGGTCAGATCATCCTGAAAGCTTTGTCTGACAAGCAAGGAACTGGCTACGGTTTGATGATCGGATTATGCGTCGCGTTCATCGGATTGGCAGTTGATCACGTCATCCAAAAATGGGCCAAGGATCGCCGTGTCGCGCTAGGATTAGAATAGAAATTTTGCCTAAAAAGAATGGAAAGGGCGAAAATCAGAGAAGGCCTTGTCTTAGGACGAGGCCTTTTTTTGTCAGCTCAAATAGCTAAAGAAATAGTTTGCAACTCGGGTGGTAGAAAACACACAATAATTCTACAGCTTAATTGGCAATCTCATTGTTTGCTAATCGAACGGATCGTTTGTTGATCCTGAAAAGTATTTGCGTTGGGGGTGACTTTCTTATCTAATGTTCTTAGTGGAGTTTCTTTCTTCGGAAATAGCAGCGATGGAAAGGACTAAGTGGGTAATCGAAATGGGATTTGCAAGCAGTGTATAGGTTTTTCGCGTGCCTACAGTCGGCGGACTTTTGATCCGAAATGCCGACTGTTAATCCACCTATTCTTGAGGGGGTACGTTCCTGGCGGTGGTACTGGAACTATCTTAACGATCCTTTCAACTGCCTTAATAGAATTTCAAGAGACCACGGAAATGTTTTCGTGTTGGGCAATCCTGTCCCGTTTGGAAACCGTGGAAGACGCCATATTATGGCGCTCGGAGAAGTAGCAAACCGTGAAGTCTTCTCGCAGCCGGATCTTTTTAAGCCTGGCGGGCAAGTCATAAAAGGACCAAAGGGATCTGCCCATCGGCGGTTACGAGGTGGCCTTCTTTCCATTCACCGTGACCTACACCGGACACACCGCAGGATTATGCAGCCGCCTTTCTCCAAGCTTTCAGTTGCTTCATACGTGCCGACAGTAACGAGACTGATTGATCAAGTGTGTGATCGATGGGTTATCGGTGAGCCCTTTGACATGTACGAAGAAACGACAACAATGGCGAACTGGATTGCTGGTCATGTTTTGTTTGGCCATGATGATTTCGAACGATCAGTACAAACTTGTGATCTGATAAACCGTTGGATTGACTTGGATGTTAAAGCTCGCCGACTGCCGTTACCTTTCAACATTGCTGGAACACCTTTTGCTCGTCTGCTACGCCATGCGGATGGGCTAGAAAGGGTTATGCACGAATTGATCAACGACAAGCGGAAAGAAGAAGAACTCGGCAAAGATATACTGTCAGTCCTAATTCAGGCGGCAAAAGTTGAGGGGTCAGATATGAGTGATACCTTCATGGCGGCGCACGCAGTTATTTTGCATGCAGCGGCTTTCATCACCACTGCAAGCTCGCTTGCCTGGACTATATATTTGATTGCTCAAAACCCCAAGTTTGCAGCGACTCTCGACGAAGAAATTAAGGCGAATATCACGAATTGGCCACCGGATGCTGAAACGGTTGATAAACTGCCATTCCTCGATGGACTAATTCGGGAATCACTTCGCTTGCTACCGCCTGTACATCATACGATGCGTACAGCGACTGCAGATACAGAATTGCTAGGAGTTCCGTTGAAGATAGCTGACCGAGTGGTGGTCAGTGCTTTTATGACTCATCGGGACCCTTCTATTTTTAAAAATCCAACACAATTTGATCCAACACGTTGGTTTGGTGAGAAACCCGGTCCATTCCAATACATCCCCTTCAGTGCAGGCCCAAGATTGTGCCTTGGATATCAGTTTGCCATGCTGGAAATGAAATTGGTTATTGTTCGGATCATGCAGCGTTTCAGGCTAAATGTGGTTGCCAATTCATCCATTGAAGCTGATTGCAAACTTACACTACGACCTGCCAACGGCATTCCCATGGTTGTAAACAAGCCAGACGGTGCCTTCGCTGCAAGTCCTGTAAGAGGCAATATCAACGAATTCGTTAAGAATGAGTAGTGCCTGAGAAATCCTTTGCTAGGTGCGGTCGAGGATTTCAACATGGTCACGGAAGTGATTGCTGAGTGTTTCATCATCGCCAATATGGGTCCAGGACTCGGGCACTAATGGTTTGCCGACAGTAATGGACAGGCTTCGGTTCCGCATTTTAGGTAGTTGTTTGAAAATCAGTAGATTTTGCAAACGACGGGAAACAGTACCGGTGATTTGAAACAAGAAATTGTTGCGACCATGAATGAATATTGGAAATACAGTTGCTCCGGTACGCCGGGCGAGTGAAGCAATATGTGGGCTCCAGTCCGGGTCCAGTACCTTATTGCTGCTCAAGCGATAGTGGGACACTGCACCGGCAGGAAAAACCACTAAAGCACCGCCCTTAGCAACCAGCTTATATGCCTGACGCCAACTTCGAACATTCAAAGATTTGCGAGATCGTTTCTTCATTGGATCCACGAGGATCAGGGTCTTTTTGTATTCAGGGATTGTGCCTAAAACATGCATTGCCATTATCTGGGCCTCAGGCCTCAACGATGTAATCAAATGGTCGAGCACAATTCCATCTAACAGACCGTGTGGATGGTTGGCTACAAAGATCTGTGGCCCCGTAAGTGTGTAGGAACTGAGTGACTCACCCGATAAATCAAGTTTGATGTTCAATTCGTTCAGAATTGTTTTGGAAAACTTGTGGTCTTCATGCTCAGGCAGTCGGGAATAAAGTTCGTTGAAGTGAGTGAAGCCTAGAATGCGATTAAGGTGGGACTGGAAAAATTCTGTGAGCCAAGTTGGCAAGCGTTTTGACTTTATCCGGAGACCAACCAACGTAGTAACCTGATGTGAATTTGTGCCTTGATCCACCAGACAATCCCTGATCTCGTTTCGACTAACGGCATAAGATTCTTTAGCATGTCCGTCAAGCCAAGTTCATTTAAGCAAATCTACATGATCCGCCAATAGAGACCCTAACAGCATTCGATTTATTTAGCCAAGTTGAAGCAGTCTAGTGCAAGACAATAGTTCCAGCCAAGATCTCGAATTAGTTCGTGAGTCAGCTAGTCAAGTGTAACAGTACTGCCACCTTGCTGAGGATAATAGACGCCGATACAATCTTCACCGCCTCCAGGGATCGGTGCTGTGACGACCCAAGGATGGGTCAAATAGGTTTGTTGATTGTAGGTGTCGCCAGCAAACACATGCTTATAAAAAACCCGGTTTCCGTCGTAGTCCAGCCAGTAGATTTTGAATTGCGTCTCGTCGTTTTCACCATAAATTTCGAATGTGATGGTAGTGGATACATCACTTGCGGTGGATCGCTGTCCGGCTTCGTCGTGACAGACCAACTCAGCTGACGCCAGATTGATAGCCATTACTGACACAGCAAGAGTTGTGAGTGTTAACTTTGTTGTCTTAGACATTGCATATCTCCTCAATTTGCTTTGATCCAAGCGAAAACTTAGCAGATTTGAAGCAGGCGTCTAGACACGTAGGGTTTCAGTCTAGTTTTTGTCTTCGGTGAATTTCGTTAACGATTGGAGTAGAACTGTCGCTAAATGTTTGGCTGAGTGGTCTGTGCCGTTGGAGATTAGATGACGGCAGGACGTGCCGTTGGCAATAATTAGAGTATTTAGATCACTTCGACGAACGGCTGGCAGCAAAGAGAGCTCTCCCATAGCCTTTGATATCTCAAATGTATCCTTGTGATAGCCAAATGCACCTGCCATTCCGCAACAAGAACTTTCGATCATTTCTGCCTCTAGATTTGGGATTTTTTTCAAAACATCGATAGTAGCCTTTGTTCTGGTGAAAGCCTTTTCGTGGCAATGACCATGGAGCAGCGCTTTGTTATGCTCAAGAGGTTTAAGCAAAGCTGCGTTGGCAGGGGCCTGCAACAATTTGCTGACAAATTCTGGAAACAGAGCTGTATTTTCGGCCATCAGTTTAGCATCGGCAGTCTTAAGCAATGAGGGAACCTCATCCTCTAAGGCGAGAGTGCAGGAGGGTTCCAAGCCAACTATGGTAAACCCCGCTTCAATATAGGGCAGGTAGGTTTCTACCAACCTTGAGGCTTCTTGGTTGGCCTGGTCAACTAAGCCTGCTGCAAGGAAAGTTTTGCCGCAACAAAGTGCCCGACCATTGTCTTTGGCTTTTGGTACTTCAACGCGACACCCCAGCTGTACAAGAACATGAACAGCTGCATGCAAGTTTTCAGGTTCATGATAGGTGTTGAAGGTATCGGCAAAAAGGACGACGGGGATTCCCTCTTCAGGCCCAAAGCGCTGATTTGTTAAGAAGAATTCTTTCGACCAATGAGGCAGCGCTCGTTTCTTTGAAAGACCCAAGCATTTCTCATTTAGCAGCCTGACGAGCGAAACCTTGTTGAGAGCATTTACGACCGTTGAGAGGTTTGACACGAAAGGTGCATAGCGAGGTAGATATCCCACTAGTCTTTCAAAGACACTCAAACCATTTTTCTGAACATAAGCGACCTGGGCCTCAGTCTTCATCTTGGCCATATCGACTGATGTTGGGCATTCTCTTTTACAAGCTTTACAGCCAACGCAAAGTTTCATCGTTTCCGCCATCTCGTCTGACGATAAGGCATCAGCACCCAGCTGGCCTGAGATCGCCAAACGAAGGCTGTTGGCACGCCCTCTCGTAACGTCTCGTTCATTCTTGGTGACGCGGTAGGAGGGGCACATGGCGCCTCCCTCGAGTTTTCGGCAGGCTCCGTTATTGTTGCACATCTCAACAGCACCCTGAAATCCACTTCCTGAGCCGGGATAGTCGGACCAATCGAAGACAGTTCTCAGCTCGGGAACTTTGTAAGTCTCCGGATAGCGGAACAGAGTGCGGTCATCCATCTTAGGGGCATGAACGATCTTGCCTGGATTAAGCAAATTGTCTGGATCGAAGAGTGTCTTTACCTCTTCAAAAGTACGCGTGATCCTGGGACCATACATATACTCATGGAATTCAGAGCGCACCAAACCATCACCATGCTCGCCGGAATGGGCCCCTTTGTATGATCGCACCATTTCGAATGCTTCTTCGGCGATGGCGCGCATCTTCTTCACGTCTTGGTCAAGTTTGAGATTGAGAACTGGCCGAACATGAAGAGTGCCTTCGGAAGCATGCGCGTACCAGGTGCCTTTAGTCCCGTGTTTTTCGAAGACTTCCGTTAGGCGCGATGTGTATTCCGCGAGATCTTTCAACTCAACTGCACAGTCCTCAACGAATGAAACAGGTTTGCCTTCTGACTTCATGGACATCATAATATTCAGGCCTTGAGCACGAACGTCCCACAGTTCCTTTTGCTGTGATGGATCAGTCAGCTTCACTACACCGCCAACTGTCGTCGACTCATTAGACCAGTCGAAACCTAGGCCGCTCATCATGTCTTCGAGCTGCTTTAGCCTTCTCAAGTTTTCGGACTGATCGTCTTCGGCAAACTCAACAAGGAGAAGGGCTGCTGGATCGCCTTGGACGTAACGGTCAATCACTGGTTTGAACAAGGGGATGCCCCTCG
>CAJQQJ010000331.1 GCA_905480445.1 uncultured Alphaproteobacteria bacterium
ATCCTACTGGAAATCCATCGCTAATTCGGTAATGTCAGACGGGAAAATAGGCCTTATACTGAGGTCTCTTTCTATAACAAAGGTCTCACAGTCATGTGAGTGTTTGTCAGGTTATGGGGCGTAGACAAGCCGAAAAACGCAGCCTATCTTCGTAAATGTAGACGGGCTAAACAATGGCCGGTCTTCAAAGTTCAAACCTCGAAACTTGATAGCTAAGGGTACTACACCATGAAAAACACAATGAAAAAAACAACTGCTATTGCCGTTGCTGGCGCTTTGGCTGCCGCTGCGACAGTTGCTGCAACGACAACAGCTGCTCAGGCTGCTGGCACAGAAAAGTGTTACGGCGTTGCTAAGGCAGAAAAGAACGATTGCGCAGCAGGCCCAGGCACAAGCTGTGCAGGTACGTCAACAGTTGACAACCAAGGCAATGCTTGGATGCTCGTACTGAAAGGCACTTGTGAAAAAATTACTGGCGGCTCTTTGACTGCTATCGAAGAGTAGAAACCGACAAGTGCAATCTTCTCATCTGCACAAGTTTTCTAAAGATCCAATCCCGGCCCGCGCCGGGATTGGTCTTAAAGCACAGCACTATCGTGAAATACTGGAAACGCCTCCCGATCTAGGTTGGTTTGAGGTTCATCCAGAAAACTACATGGGCGCAGGTGGTCCACCTCATCGCTATTTAGAGGCTATTCGGCGTAACTACCCTCTTTCAATGCATGGCGTTGGATTGTCGCTTGGTTCCGCAGGCCCGCTTGATAAAGATCACCTGAAATCCCTAAAGGATCTAACGGATCGTTATCAACCAGGCTTGGTTTCAGAGCATCTTTCTTGGAGCCATGGGCAAGAAGTCTTTATGAATGACTTGCTGCCATTGTTTTACACCGAGGAATCGCTGTCCGTGGTTGTTGACCACGTCAGTGAAGTCCAAGACTTTCTCGGGTGCCAAATTCTTATTGAGAACCCGTCGACTTATTTGACACTCAAGGATAATGAGATGTCAGAGACCGAGTTTCTAATCGAAGCAGCAAAGCGCAGTGGATGCGGCCTTCTGCTAGACATTAACAACGTTTATGTTTGCGCCCGCAATCACGGTTTTGACCCTATGGCCTATGTCAGTGAAATCCCTGGTGACCTGGTTGGTGAAATCCATTTAGCAGGGCATCAAGTTTTTGACATCCAAGGCACAGAATTAAGGATCGATGACCATGGTTCTGCGGTTTGTGAAGATGTTTGGCATCTTCACGCTCACGCCCTCTCTTTGATTGGAACCAAACCTATGCTCATTGAGTGGGACACGGACGTTCCTGAGCTTTCAGTACTGATGAGTGAAGCCGTAAAAGCAGATCGTATTGCTGTTGCATCCGAAGAAAGTAAACCCAGTGTCAAGGTTAGCTGAATTCCAATCCCAGTTTCAGGAAGCAGTGTTTGACCCCTCAACCGGTGCTGATGTTGCCTCCTGGATTGAGGACGACGGTCTTCTCGAAGATCGGCTAAACGTTTACCGGAACAACGTTTTCTACTCTCTGACAGGATCATTATCCGATCTCTATCAAGTAATTACTAAGCTGGTTGGCGAAGAGTTTTTCCGCGCGGCTGCTTCGGAGTTTGTTCGCATCTCACCGCCAAAAACCGGGCGCATTTTGGAGTATGGTGCTGATTTTCCTGGTTTTTTATCTGCCTTTGAGCCAGCTAAGCCTCTACCCTATTTGGCAGATGTCGCTCGTTTGGAATGGGCCTGGCACCAAGCCTATCATGGTCAAGACAGCAAACCGCTTTCGCCGGAAAAGCTTCAGTCTTTTCCGCCAGAACGGATGGCGGAAATCAGTTTCAAACTTCATCCGACCAGCCGGTTCGTGCAGTCGGAATTTCCTGTAGATCAAATATGGTCTGCTAATCAGGACGATGCCGAGGATAAGAATGTTGATTTGGGGCATGGCGGTGCTTTTCTTCAGGTCATCCGACCAGAGTTAGATGTTGAAGTTCGCCAATTGAGCGAAGGGGCTTTTACATTCTTGATGGCTTGTGAAAACGGTTTAATGCTTGGGGAAGCCTATGAGGTAGCCGTAAGTAGAGAAGCACAACTGGACTTAACAAAGATGCTCAGCGATTTTTTGCTGGGCGGAACTTTCATTGAAGCAACAATCAACGGGAAATAAGGGGGGATAATCTTATGTCCGCAATCACTGACTTGATAAACAAGTTGATCTCATATTTTGAATGCATACCACACTGGCTCACCGCTTTACTCTCTAGGATTGGTATCGCAATGGTGTTCTGGAAGTCCGGGCGTACGAAGGTTGTTACTGGACCAGACGCTGGTTTTTTAGAGCTATCTGATTCCACGTTTTTCCTATTCGAGCATGAGTACGCTTTACCGATCTTGCCCGTAAACTTGGCGGCGCACCTTGCGACTTATGCTGAACATCTTTTCCCGATCCTACTCGTGATTGGCTTGGCTACCCGTTTCAGCGCTTTTGCGCTTCTGGGCATGACTCTGGTCATCCAGATTTTCGTCTATCCTAATGCATGGGCCGTACATGGACTTTGGGCTGGAGTGTTACTTTTCGTTATGTCTCGTGGACCAGGTATGGTTTCAATTGACCATTTCTTGAAAAAGGCAAGCTAACCACCAACGATATTCAGTGGCGTAAGGCGCCCTGGATAAACGACAACGGAGCGCGCGAGAAAAGGTTTTTTTGTGCGCTCTTTCTTTTTGTTCTTGCCGTACACTTCGACTCTATACTCTTGGTAAGGTGCAAGTGAGAAGGTTGTTCTCTCCCCCGGCCGTGCAACCCCAATTTCTTGACCGTCTACCAGAATAGAAAAGTGATCTATGCTCTGGCTAAAGTATTGGTGACCATTGAACAAAAGGAAAAGGCCTGTGGTGGTTCGGTTATCACCCACAATCCATCGATCACTCGACGTCGTGATGAGGCTGGTACGGCCTCTTGCTCCATAGGCAAAGTCAAAAGACTTGTCACTGTCAGGAATGCCTACACGAGGCTCTACATAGAGATCTGTAACGAGCCAGGGGTGTGAGTAGCGACCTGTCACCCTTAGACGGGCTTGATCATCTCGACCAGAAAGGCGAGTTGAGACTCTTGCGAGACCTTCTCCAACTTTTACACCCTTGGACGCCTTTTTTGTTGTTTCAATAAAACCTGATAGCGAACTTCCTTCTTCATCTCCTTCAAAAAGGTCAATAGAATCAAGTCCCCAGAGCCTTCCGAACTTAGACTTGCCCTTGAGTGGACGAAATTTCACGCGAGCAGAAACAGAAGTATCGTTGTTCGTTAACTCCAATCTGCCATCGACGTGTCCTCTATAGCCACCGACGTTGAACGAAGGCGTTCTCAGGAAAGGGGAAACGGACCAAGTGTCTTCGATGCCAAGGTCATCCAAATGAAACTTGTAGCTTCCACCGATCCCGACATAGTAGTTCCGTATAGGATAGTGAATTAGGAAAGAAGGCGTGAAGTTAGAGTTATCATCATCAAAAAGACTTTCGGCATTTCCGACCTTGTTGTCTGCAAGTTGGAGATAGTCCAGCGCCGCAGTTGCGATAAGATCCTTCGGGCCATCTATTCGAATTTGACCGAACAGCCCTAAATCAGCTGATGTCGAGGCATAAGCACCGCCACTCAGCTGAAAGTTACGGTCTTCCCAAACTGCCTCCGCGCCCAACAAAGCCTTGTCGACGTTAGCAGAGATGTCCAAGGATAAGCCGCTCTTACGGCTAATTCTGAAGTCTTTGCGGCCTCTTGCGAAAACGCCTTCATCGAAATGGTCCAGCGTAAGATCGGCCATCTCTTTGGCTTCAGCCAAACCAAGGTCGAAGAAAAAGGAGTTGAAATCCGCGGGCGGCAGCAAGCTTTCTTTAGAAAAAAACCTGGGCTCTCGTCTTTGACCTAAAAATGGATCTTCAATCCTGATCGAAACGTCATAGGACCCTTCTGGAAAGGTCGTCGTGTCAAGAGAGTGCCAGCCCGGGCCGTAGTTTCTAACAGAGAGGAGTGTTTTGCCTTTGAATACTGAAACCCTTGAGCGTGCGGAAATATAGATTGTGAGCGGCGTCGCCTTGGCTTCGGAAACAAGATCTAGCCTTCGATCCTTTGCACTGGCTAATCCACCGCCGATTAGCCGTCGGCTAGCGATAAATCGGTTAGGATGCGAATCGAACAAGCCTGCAGTTTGCCTGTGAGTGGCTGCGTCCCTCGTTAGTTTTATAGATCGGCTTTCTAAACCATGGGTGTCGTTATAATTTAGATGGCTTTGAAAACGGTAAAGCCCAGAAGTCACAGACAACTCTTTACTCAAGTCAACTTCTTCAGTTTTGCTGCTGCCGATGAGGGTCACGTCGCCGTCCAATGTCAGAACTGACATCCACTCATCACTAGGTGCGATTAGGATTTTAGACGGGTTTTCGGTGTCTGATAAGGATCCTTGAAGAGGGCGATAAAGAAGATCGCTGCAGTCAAGCGAAGAGGTCAAGCAATCCGCCCGTGCGGTTTGCAAGCATAAGAATACGAGTGCTGTTAGAGCGATGTGAAGCTTAATACCTTCCACGCGCCTGAAATTCTTTGCCTAAAGAAAGAAATCTATAGCGAATTTCTTGAAGTAACGAAAGCTTTCGACAGTGCAGGACTCCACGAGACAGCGATGGAATCCGCGCTGCTGCTAAGAAAATCGACCGATTAAGGGTTCCAGGTTTTTGACTAGGTCAGGGTCGCGCGCGTCTGGGGCTGTTATCAGCGCGTACTCGAGCGCCTGATTGCAGCCAGCAGAACAGTTTTCAGCTTTGCTGTTCAGCGCCTGAGCAGTTTTGACAACCAGCTGACAAGCGTTCTGGGCATTTTGCTTCATGGTGGCCAAAATCTCTGGGATGGAGACGTCAGCGTCTGAGGAGCGCCAACAGTCGTAATCGGTGACCATCGCAAGGGTCAAATAGCAAATCTCAGCTTCACGAGCGAGTTTGGCTTCTGGCATGTTTGTCATGCCAATAACGTCACAGCCCCAACTGCGGTACAGTTTGCTTTCAGCTCGTGTGGAGAATTGCGGGCCCTCCATCGCCAAATAAGTGCCGTCAACGGCGTGTTTGATTTCGAGGTCACGGCAGTGCTGGGCCACCCGGTCTTTCAGGTCTTTGCAGATGGGATCTGCCATCGGCACATGTGCTACTAAACCGTCGCCAAAAAAAGATTTCTCACGCGCAAAGGTTCGATCAATGAACTGATCAACCAAGACAAAGGTCCCGGGGGCGTGCTCCTCTTGCAGTGAACCAACAGCGGAAACGGAGAGTACATCGGTAACACCCAAGCTTTTGAGTGCATAAACGTTCGCCCGGTAGTTTATTTGGCTCGGCGCTATAAGATGCCCTCGACTATGGCGAGGCAGAAAAACAACTGATTGACCATGGATCTCGCCGACCAGAAGTTGGTCCGAAGGATCTCCAAATGGCGTCTTGATTGCACGCCATTCTTTGTTTGTCATTTCTTCCAGGTCGTAGAGACCTGAACCACCGACTATGCCCAGTACTCGATCCATTTTTTGCCTTTTTGAGGTAGCTTTGTAATCAACACTATAACTGTAATTGGTTGAATTCGATAGCTGTACCTTCATTTTCTGCTTTCAAAAAAACGTCAACGTGTTAGCGTCCTTTTGTAAAAATGAAGGCGTATGCAGTGGCCACGAACAAATTTGCCAAAGCGGTAGTTGAAGTCGAAAAAAAGCCTTTTGAGGTCACGTTCTTGTTGACCCATAACTTTTCTCTTATGGCTTTTGCTTCGGCAATTGAACCGCTGAGAGCTGCCAATAGGTTGGCAGGAAAAGACCTCTATGCCTGGCAGTTGATTGGACCTACTGCGCCTGCGGTGTATGCTTCCAACGGTATGGCGGCTGGTATAGATGCCACTTCTTCGGAAGCCGGGAACGCCAAGTTTGTCGTTATATGTGGAGGGCCAGATGAACACAGTTTCAATGATCCCAAAACCTACGCTTGGCTTCGTCGGATTGCGGTTAACGGTGCCACCATTGGTGCAATTTCAACGGGCTCTTTCATCCTAGCTGACGCTGGACTGCTGGATGGCTACCAATGTACGATCCACTGGGAATCTATTGCCGCCTTCAGAGAAACCTATTCTTCGCTGACGGTGTTGGATGATCTCTATGTCATTGATCGGGATCGTTTTACTTGCTCTGGCGGCACGGCTTCCATGGATCTTATGTTGCAATTGATCACAGAGCAGCATGGCAAAGAGTTGGCGACTTCTATTGCTGCTCAGTTCATTCATGAGCGTGTTCGCCACGAAGACGACAAACAAGTGATGGATCCACGCCACAGATTGGGTGTTGTCCATCCACGCCTGCGTGAGACAGTGCTACGGATGGAGCAGAACATTGAAACACCGATCAGCTGTACAGAGCTCGCCCGTCAGGCCGGTTTGTCTGCGCGTCAGCTAGAGCGGCTATTCCGTAAATACTTTGACACGCCGCCAGCGAGATTCTATCTCAACCTCCGTCTTGAACAGGCCCGCAATTTGCTGAGACAAACTGCAATGCCGATTTTGGATGTTGCTATCGCTTGTGGTTTTGAATCAGCCTCTCATTTTTCCAAATGTTACAAAGAGCGTTACGAGACGCCGCCCAGCATCGATCGATAAGCTATGTCACAGGTTTCTAAAGTACTTAATTTCATCCAGAATACGACATTTGAGGATTTGCCTCGAAATGTTGTCGATTACGCCCAAGATTGCCTGTTTGATACGCTTGGTATTGCGGCGGCGGCGTCGAAGACGAACCTATCTTTGATTATTAAAAACCATGCTGCTCGAAATTTTGGCGCGGGTGATAGCGAAAGATCAACTCTCTTGTTCGATGGCCGGACAACAAGCCCTGTAGGCGCTGCGCTAGCAGGCGGTATGTCCATTGATTCTCTTGACGGGCACGATGGTTTCGCTTTGGCCAAAGGCCACATTGGTGCTGCTTTGGTTCCTTCGCTGCTTGCAGCCTGTGAGGCATTGGGAGCTGATAAAGCTGAGGGGTCTGGTCGGGCGTTCCTGACGAACCTGGTAATTGGTTATGAGATTGCTTCACGGGCGGGGCTCAGTTTGCATGATACAGTTAGTGATTACCACACTTCCGGCGCTTGGAACTCGCTTGCCTGTGCAGCCGTTACTGGCCGTTTGTTGGGCTTAGACGATGAAAAGATGCGACATGCTCTGGGTATCGCAGAGTATCACGGACCTCGCAGCCAGATGATGCGCGTGATTGATCACGCTTCAATGCTGAAAGATGGATCAGGCTGGGGTGCTATGTCGGGAACAAGTGCCGCCTTTCTTGCAGCTGATGGTTTCACGGGCGCGCCAGCGATTACAGTAGAAGCTGAAAATGTCGCCCATTTCTGGGAGGATCTTGGGGATCGTTGGTGCATTCTTGAGCAAAACTTCAAAGCTTACCCTGTTTGTCGCTGGGCCCAGCCATCAATGGAAGCGGCCATGTCGGTGCTATCGGCTAGCGGAAAGAGCCACAAAGACATTTCAGGTATTGAAATCCAAACTTTCCATGAGGCGACACGACTAGCCAGTCCTAACCCTAAGGATATGGACGAAGCACAGTATTCGATTGCTTTTCCTGTGGCGGCACTGCTGGTTCATGGTCAGGTAGGCGCAATTGAAATCGACGGTTCCAACCTTAAACATCCCGATGTGCTCCGCTTATCAAATTTGATAAAAATGTCTGAGCGTGATGATTTCAATGAAGTCTTCCCAACAGAGCGTTTCTCCGCAGTTCGATTGACCTTTACGGATGGCAGTGAAGTGTTGAGCGAACCTCATCGCCCCAAAGGTGACCCAGGAGTGACCACTTTGACAAGAGAAGACTTGACTGAGAAACTCTACCGGTTGGCCGGTCCGATCGTAGGGAAGGAAAGGGCGCGTGCTATTTTGAGACAAAGCCTGTCTATGGACGAAGCGGGAAGCAAGTTGGACTCACTATCTTCAGTTCTATCGGCTAAGCCGTAGTTGGCGATGAACCTGTAAAATTCAAGGCTTACTGAATTTTAAAACCTTGCAGCAACTGATTTAGGTTGTTGCTGGCGGCTCCGCCTTGAGCCTGAGAAATGAAGTTTTGGATCTGGGATTGCAATTGGCCAATCTGCGTTTTCAAACTGTCTCTTTCACCAGTCAAAGCCGCCAGGCTGTTTGCAAGTTTGTCACGCTCTCCAAGGACAGCTGTCATTTGCTTCTTTATCTCGCTTTCCGCACCGCTCAGAGCAGAATTCAACTGACTTTGTAAACCGCTTACTTGACCCAGAAGATTATCCCTCTCCTGGGTGAGAGCTGTTACAACCGCAGGATTTATGCCGCTTGTTTCGGTGGAAGCGGGTTGGCTTCCAACAGCAGCCAGTTGGTTTTTCAGATTAGTAACTTCGCGCTCTAAGGCGTCCCGTTCATCAGATAAGCTGATCACCATGGGCTGGAGGTCGATAAAGGCTTGATCAGAGGCTTGATCGTTGGCTCTCTCAAGTTCCGTGGTTCTCTGGCGCAATGCGTTTTGATCGTTTCTGAGTGAAGCAATCTCTTGATCCTTCACACCAACGGTTTCCGCAGCGTATCCCAACGTTACATTTTGATTGTAAAGGGAAAACACAATAAATCCCTGAGCGCCGAGCCCTAGAAGAAACAAAAATGATAGTAGCCTACTCACAACAATTCGTGCTCAATATGCTTACGAAAAGAATCCTCAAGGGAAGTATGACAAAGCCGCAGCTAAGTTGGGAGTCATTCATACCCGAAAACTGTGGAAAAACAGGGTCTTTCTGTGAATAACTTTGTCCAAATGTCGCAGGATTCGCGTTTTGCTTTTGTTTTAAATTCTGAACGACGTTTAGATTTGGCACGACTCCAAAGAACGACTGTCTATTTTTGACGGTTCCATGGCTCCGTTGGCAAGTTAACACCGAGTTGGCTAGCAAGCTCTTGATCATATCCGTAAATGTCAGCATTGAGTCTAAGGGAGCCTTTAGCATCCACCCAAGCGGTGTAGTAAACCAAATCAACAGGGATCTTTCTTTGTAATGGCACGTGTTTAATAACGCCTGCTGTCATTGCCTGTTTGATTTCAGGTTCAGACCAGACGCGCCCTTGTCCTTCTAACACCCAGCCAGCTAAGGCTTCTGGCTCGCCAACACGAATACAGCCAGAGCTTCGCGCTCTGTCTTCCTCTTTGAAAAGCGAAACAGAGGGCGTGTCGTGAAGATAGACATTGCCGGAATTACGTAAATCAAAGCGCACGCCACCCAGAGCGTTTCGTGGGCCAGATGGCATTTTGAAAGTATAACGATTCTCATCGACCACTGACCAATTGACCAACTTGGGATCAACTTCGGTGCTGCCATCATAAATTTTCACGCCAAGTTTAGAAACGAATTCGGGGTCACTGACGAGCTTGGGCAAATAATCTTGGGCAATTATTGATTTGGGTGCAGTCCAGTCCGGACTGAATTTTACGTTAACCATTTGGTCAAGATGAACAGGTGTTTGTCTTGTCTCTCTGCCAACGACGACAGGCATGGCCAACTGAGTTTCACCATTGTCCCAGGCCTGCAACTCGTAGCCAGGCACGTTTACGACAATGTGGCGACCGTTGAGCTCTCTGCCAGGAATCTGGCGGAGCTTTTCCATTGTGACCATGTATGACGCACGCTCTTTGTCACTATATTTCTCAAAATTGCCGCCCATGGTGGTGCGCAGTCGTTGATAGTAGCGCCCACGATTTGGCAGGCTAGCAAGAGCTGTCGTAAAATCGCCACCTAACAAACTGGTCGCGAGGAAAGATGCACCGTCATACCCTACACCGGACGCGCGACCGACACGCATGTCTCTAACATAGCGTAACATACCCATTGTGATTTGCAGTTCGGCTTGCAGCGCTTGGGGTGAATTACTAGCCCAGGAAGAGCTAGAAAAGCTGGCAGGGAGGTAATAGCCCCAAATCAAGCCATCCTGGCCTGCGTCTCTCAAAGTCTTCAGAGCGACCGTTGCTTCAGGTTTCCAACCGTTTTGATCATACCAAGTTGGGCTGTTGCCTCGTCCAGAATAAAAGCTCTGTAGTTCATAGTGTGTGATACCCGTCGGGCTTTGGGGCAGAGGTTGGGACCCATTGAGATAGGAACTGAGCAGCGGGATGCTTTCCTCATAGGGGAGCGAGCCGCCAGACTTGAGTACATTGATGTTTACTTTGTCCAGAGGTTGGACGGCCTCACAAGCCATGAGGCCTGTGAATGCGAAAAGTAGAACGGATAAGCGAACAAAACGCTTAGAGAAAGCCTGGGTGATGGCAATTGTCATAATGAATCTGGAAATATTAAATGGCATTAACAATAGTACAAGCGACATAAATAAGCATTTTGCGAACCAATGCCAGCACGACTCCTCTCAGCCGATTCTAAAACCGGTGATTAGCAGGAAACAAGCACGATTGACTCTAATTTTATATAGTTGGTCTAGAATCAGCTAGCTCTGATCAGTGTAAGCCGAATGAAAGCGGGTATAAAAGCCGTTCTTTGCGAGCAACTCGTCGTGACTGCCGGACTCTACAACAGTTCCTTTGTCCATCACGTAGATCAGGTCCGCGTTTTGAATTGTTGAAAGCCGGTGTGCGATGATCAATGTCGTGCGTCCGACCATCAGTTTTTGCAGTGCTTGCTGAACTTTGGCTTCGGTTTCCGTGTCTAGGGCAGATGTAGCTTCATCGAGTAGTAAAATTGGGGCGTCGCGTAAAATGGCTCTGGCAATCGCGATGCGTTGTCTTTGCCCGCCAGAGAGATTGGCACCTCTTGTGCCGACTGGATTGTTGAGACCTTCTGGCAATTCTGAAATGAAGTTCCAAGCTTCCGCTGCTTTCGCTGCCTCTATGATCTCTGCTTCCGTTGCATCAAATCTGCCGTAAGCAATGTTGGCTCTGATTGTATCATCGAACAATAAGGCATCTTGGCTAACCAAAGCTAAGGAGGACCGTAGAGACTTAAGAGCTATTTTGTCAATTTGTTGCCCGCCGATGCTGAGGCTGCCGCTGCTGATTTCGTAGAATCTTGCTAAAGCATTCAGAACAGAAGTTTTTCCAGCCCCAGAAAGTCCGACCAGTGCAACAGTCTTGCCACCCGGTATAGCCAATGATAAGTCGCTCAAAACCGGGAGATCCCGTTCATAGCGAAAATCAACATAGTCAAACAAAATGTCACCATGAGGGTTTGCCAATTCCTTAGCGTCAGGATGGTCAAGAATTGTCGGTTTGGTGTCGAGAATTTCAAAAACGCGTTCAGAAGCGGCGAGCCCCATTTGAACCTGGGCGTTGACGTTGAGAACCTTTTTCATAGGCGGCGGTAGTAAGAGAAGGGCAGATACAAATGCTGTGAATTTACCCGGCGTAATGCCAACTACAGATTCTGTTGCCAAGTAGACGGCTGAGCCACCGATAACAAAAATCACGATCATAGCGGCACCAGCTATGATATCGGTAATTGGAGACATCAGAGAGGCGACGACGGCTGCCTTTGTACTGGGGTGCAAAACATCCTTAATATTTTTACCAATCCGTTTTACTTCAAAAGCTTCCATCGCGTTGCCTTTGATGGAGCGTATTCCATGAAAGGCCTCGTCTAAGGAGGTTGTCATTTCAGCGGTGGCAATTCTAACTTTTCGTGTGGCTTTACGAATATAACGGTTGATGAAAAGCACAGGCAGCATGATGAGAGGTCCAAACAAAAGGATCATCATTGCAAGTTTTGCATCCACCAGGAACATCGTCACGAGCAGTCCAATGATTGAGAAGAGTTCTTTACCGACGGTTGTTAGGACATCGACAGCGGCTGTTCTCATCATCTGCACGTCGGCAACGATACGAGCAATCATATCGCCAGGAGGTTGCTTGTTGAAGAAGGCGGTGTCCAGATCCAAAACATGGCTGCTAATGTCTTGCTGGATGTCCGCGATTACACGCAAACCAATGATGTGCATGATTGCGCGTTGACCAAATCCTGCCAGTGCTCGCAATCCAAAAATGACAGCAATCATCATCGCGACATTGGTAAGACCAATAGTTGGTATTTCGTTGGCCAAATTATTGACCAAGTTTCCATCGATTGTAACCTCTAAAGCCCGCGCGATTGCAGGGAAGGTTGCAGCGAAGACCATCATCAATAAAACGGCGGCGGCGATCCAGAGGCGGTAAGGCCAAAGATAGGTACGCCATAGCCGTAGCAATGGCTTCCAAGTTTCGTGCTTAATTTTTTTGGGCTGGGTCGACAATCTAGAGCCTGACTCTCGTTTCTAATGACAGAGTGGGATTTAGTGTTTTTAGTGCCTAAAGTAAAAACAAATTCTAATTAATAACCAAGAACTTGCCCCTCGCGACGAGGATCAGCACCCCCAACGAGACCTTGTTCGCTGACCTTGATGATATGAAGGCCGCTTGTGTGACTGTAGGCCTTCACCGTATGGCCGAGAGCTTCAAGCTGTTGTTGATGG
>CAJQQJ010000332.1 GCA_905480445.1 uncultured Alphaproteobacteria bacterium
CCCAGATCCTCGCGATTGAGGTCGTCCCACATTTTAAAAACGGCTTTTCGTTCCTCTGCATGTTTCTCAGAAGAAGCAGCCTCTCCTATTAGAAAGATATGCAATTCTTCACGGGTCTTATTGGGTGCAATTGGGTAGGAAACCAGTAGTGTAAACTGGTCTGGGAACACCTCCGCTGCGAAATGGGGAAACGCCAAAAACCAAAGTCCTCGTTGTGAGTCTTCTTTAGGCAAGTTTGGATAATGCGGCAGGCCAGCACCACGGCCCTCATCCATCTCTGGAAAAACATAGTCGTTGTAGAAAACATGGTCGTCCCATTCGCCGGACCATCGCAGGTTCATGGGCGCAAACTTGAGCAGCTTGGGATGGATGGCAAAGACGTGGTAGCCTTCCATGTAATTTTCATAAACCAGCTTCCAGTTTGCATCGACTTCAAAGTCCAGTTTCCCAGCCCAGCGGATGGATGAATAGTCGTAGTTCTTAGTTCGGGTAAGCATGGGTGAAAGCCAATCGAGCAGAGGCTCGGCTGTTCCAGAAACATTGACGAAGATGCAGCCGTTCCAGGTCTCACAACGGGCCTCGACCATGTCCAATTTCGGCCCGCCGCCGTCCTCAAACCTGTCCACCTGATCGGGGCCAAAAAAATGTGGCCGCGCTCTGAGTTTTCCATCCAAACTGTAGTTCCAAGCGTGGTAAGGACAAGTGAAAGAGGCCTTTCGGCAGGGTTCAGTGACAAGCTTAGCACCGCGATGGCGACAGACATTGTGCAACGCTCGAACAGTCCCGTCCTGGTCTCTGACAATGACCAAAGGTGCGCCACCAATTGATAGCGGTTTCATATCGCCAATTTCTGGAATCTCAGCCTCTGCACCTGCAAAAACCCAGGATTTTTGGAAAACATGCAACTGCTCAAGTTTTAGCCAATCCTCAGACCAGTAAGCTGCATTGGGCAGGCCAGAGGCTTCCTCTATCGGCGCAAAGGTTTGTGCGTAACCTTCTTCACCTAATAAATTTTTGACTTGAGCAACCCTTTCTGAGTCCTGGTTGAAAGCATCCATGAATGCTGTCCTTCATTTTCGTCTTGCAGAAACCTGCATTTTTATGTTCGGTGAATTTTGAAAAACGTCAATCAGAAACTGACGAAACAGGGTTGGAGTTGGCTTGAATGCGCAGTCATGCACGGGTTGTTGTCATTGGTGGCGGAAACATGGGTGCCGGTGTGCTCTATCACCTCGCCAAAGAGGGGTGGACTGATAGCGTCTTGATCGAGAAGTCTGAACTGACGTCTGGAGCTACTTGGCACGCGGCAGGTTTGGTCAGTCGGATGGTCGGCGGGCAAGCGCTGGGTTCAATCCATGACTATGCCGTTGATCTCTACAAAGTCATAGAAGCAGAAACTGAGCAGTCCGTCAGCTGGCACGGTTGCGGTTCCTTGAGAGTTGCAACGTCCCTAGAACACATGGACTGGATCAACCACATTCGCGACGCCGTCTTGGCCCGCGGACAGTCCGTTGAGATTATCTCTCCTGTTGAAGTCGCCAGATTGAACCCCCTCTATGATGTCAAAGCCGCTGGGGTACTGGGTGCAATCTATACGCCTGATGATGGTCATGTGGACCCAGCAGGAACTTGTTTCGCCATGGCAAAAGGCGCGCGGCAACTGGGTGCTGAGGTTGTTCGTCAATGTCGGGTAATTGACGTGCATCAGCTCTCAACTGGTGAATGGCAGGTCGTGACTGAGAAGGGAACGATCATCTGCGAGCATGTTGTTAACGCTGGGGGTTATCACGCAAAACAAATAGGGGCTTTTTCAGGCCTGGATCTGCCGATTACTACTATGCAGCATCACTATGTCGTCACCGACCCCGTTCCAGAGCTTGATCAGCTTGATCATGAAATTCCCGTCACACGCGACGATCATTTTTGTGGCTACATTCGCCAGGAACAACGGGGTGTTTTAATAGGTCTTTATGACAAACAAGCACCGCAACCCGTTTGGCTCGATGGTTGTCCCTGGGATTCAGAAAACGAGCTCTTCGATGCTAACTGGGATGGCATTGCGCCTTGGTTGGAAAACTGCTTTGAGCGCTGCCCGACTATTGCAGAACTTGGCATCAAGAAAGTCGTTAACGGTGGCATAACTTACACACCGGATGGCGCGATGATGTTGGGTCCGGCTCCTGGGGTGAAGAACTACTGGCTGGCATGCGGGGCAACTGTTGGTATCGCCTGGGGTCCCGGCGCTGGGCGTGCGTTGGCGCAGTGGATGATTCATGGCAGCGCAGATATCTCAACACGCGCCTTTGATCCGAGGCGGTTTGGTACCTGGGCGGACAGCGATTACGCAAAAGCCAGGGCAACTGAAGACTATACCCTTCGTCAGGCTATGCCATACCCTCAGCACCAAAGGGCGCAGTGTCGAAACATCAAGCTATCGGGTGCCTACAAACAAACCACTGCTATGGGCGCGGTGTATGAAGAAGCTGGCGGGTGGGAGCGACCTCGTTGTTACGCACCGCAACCCTTTGGATGGAAGAGAACAGGTCTTTTCGAGGCCATTGGTGCGGAATGTCGAGCTGTTAGAGAGCGTGTGGGTTTGGGAGATTTCTCAGGTTTCGCAAAGTTTGAGGTTAGAGGAAGCGGTGCCGAGGTCTACCTTAATCGACTCTGTGCCAATTCAATGCCCAAGAAGATTGGCGGCACTTGCTTGACTCTAATGCTCAATCGTCGTGGCACGATAGAAGGCGAAGCTACGATTGCCCGACTTAGCGATGATCGCTTTTATCTGATAACCGGAGCGCCATCAGAGCGCCGTGTTTGGGACTGGATGACAATCCACGCAGGTGTACCGATGGATGAGGTGGAACTGGTCAACCGAACAGACGCGATTGGCATCTTGGTCTTGGCAGGCCCCAAAGCTCGCGAGGTCTTGTCAGCTTGTACTGAGGCTGATCTTTCTAACGATAGCTTCCGCTGGATGCAGGCCAGACAGATCGAGGTAGCAGGGGTTGCTGTAACGGCTTTGCGGCTATCCTTCACTGGCGAGCTGGCATGGGAACTTCATGCGCCTAATGATAGCCTGGGAGACCTTTGGGACAGGCTTTGGTCAGCGGGTCAAAAGTACGATATAGGCGTTTTCGGTTCCAAGGCGCTGGATAGTTTGAGATTAGAGAAATTCTACCGGGGTGGTCACGAATTGGCCAACGATGCCTCTCCCGTGCATATTGATCTCATGCGCTTTGTCAAACTGGATAAGGACTTTGTGGGCAGAGACGCTGTTATCGCGCGATCCAATAAAGGAGAAAGCTCAACGATCGCGCTTCTCGCCTTGGAGAATGAAGAAACCGACTGCTTGATCGGCGAGGCTGTTTTTCGAGACAGGGAGCTTGTTGGATCCATCACATCGTCTGCTTTCGGATATTCAGCGGGGAAGAGCCTTGCAATCGCTTTCCTGAAAGAGGTCGCCCACGAACCAGGGACTGTTTTAGAAGTCTCGTTGTTGGGCAAACAGGTTCGAGCAGTGGTGCTCAAGGAAGCGCCTTACGATCCGGAAAACCGGAAACTGAAGTGTTAAATCTATTGTCATCCCGAGCGAAGTCGAGGGATCTATTTCTTACCAAACGAGATCCCTCGACTTCGCTCGAGATAACTCTGTGTTTTAAGGAGATTAAACG
>CAJQQJ010000333.1 GCA_905480445.1 uncultured Alphaproteobacteria bacterium
CATACGATAGCGGTTTCAGAGTTGAGATCGCTCTCAATTCACAGCTTCAGAAACTGGCTGAAAAGCACTTACGAATTGGATTAGAGTCCTTTGATGCAAAGGAAGGCTGGCAAGGGCCGGTGGACCACATTGACCTGAAGAAAAATAAGACGTGGCGTAGTGAATTCCTACTGAGAAACTATGAAAAAGCGTTGCCGGGAACAAAAGCTGCATTGGTAATATCCGTGCAGGGTAAAGGAGCTGAACTCAGTTTTCAATCCATGGAACGTGGCATTATTCCCAGCCGCTTACTTGGTTGGACACGACGCCTTGCACCGACTGCCCCTAAAGGCACCAAGCGAGGATTGCGTGTTGGGGATGTGGTCTTTGTACGCCCAATTTCAGACCCAAAAATTGACAGTAGCGGGTACGCTTATCGTATTGCACAGAAACCTGCCGTTGAGGGTGCCATCGTTGTAATGGATCCCAAAACTGGCCATGTACTGGCCCTTTCAGGCGGCTACGACTTCCAAGCTAGCCAGTTCAACAGAGCTTCCATCGCCTACCGCCAACCGGGGTCGACCTTTAAGCCTATCGTTTATTTTGCAGCTCTCAATCAGGGAGATACTGCAAAATCAATCGTTGTTGATAGCCCCTTGAGATTAGGCAACTGGGCCCCTAGGAACTACGACGGCGGATTTAGAGGCCGAATGACTTACAAGGACGCTCTGCGCTCTTCACGCAACGTGACGGCCGTCAAAACAGCAATGAAAGTTGGCGTCGAACGGCTTCAAGATTATGCGCATGTCCTGGGAATAGGTAACAAACTGCCCAACAACCTCACCATAGCATTAGGGGCCGGAGAGGTAACTCTGGTGGATTTGGTTAGTGCCTACGCTGTCTTTGCAAATGGTGGGAAAATCGTTGCACCGACGACAATCAAACAAGTCTTTGATAGTTTTCAGAATTTAATCCTCAATTCTGAAAACTTAGACTGTGAAACTTGTCTAAAAAGCTCTGTCATAAACCGCCGAAAAAACGGCCTCAAAGATCGTGACGTCCCGGAATTTACGCCTGAGTCAGGAGCGGACATCCGCATCATGCTCAAATCTGTTATGGATGCGGGGACAGGGCGGCGCGTCAAACCAGATTTCCCCATCCCCTTCTATGGTAAGACAGGAACAACAAGTGATAACCGCGATGCTTAGTTCATTGGTTTTACTGATGATCTAGTAGTCGGTGCCTTTGTTGGATATGATCAACCCATCTCCCTCGGTCGTGGCGGCACGGGTGGCCAGGTGGCTGGCCCCATATTTAAAGGCTTTTTCACCGAAGCCTTGCCAATCCTGCGGCCCGACATGGAAGACATTGCACAAGCAGCGATAGCTCGTTTGGAAAACGAAAGACGCGCTGAGCTTTTGTCAGCAGAGGTTAATGAGAACGTCGATCAAGAAAGAAGAAACAACCGCACAACCATTCAAAGAATGAAGACAAGGTCCACTGATCGCGGGCGCTAGCTTAGCGAATCCAATGGTCTCCCGCCAGCGTTCAGAAATGCCTCCGTGAACGACTATGTATGTTGCCCTAGGAAACACCGGGCTAAAAAAAACCGATCTAACTGACTCTTAAAAGTCTCGATATGGTAAAGTTCTAAATTCAAGAACTACAACGCACTAAACTCGCCCTACGCCCAATTTTGTGCCGTTATGTTTCGTTACATTCGTAGATGGTGGAAACATTAAATGGGCACTCCCGACCTAGTTTATGGGCATCAAGTCCTGCAATCGCGCTTCAGCTTCTTTGTGACGTGCGACTGCTTTGTCTAGCTTTGCCAAAGCTGAAATGTGTTCGTCTTGGAGATCAGCAAAATGTTGCTGCAGTTCATCCAAAATTTCTTCACGGGCTCTAACTTCTTCCGTTAACTGTTGTTTTTCGTTCTCCAAGGCTTCCATTTGATGCTCGAGGTCGCCGAGCTGGCTAGAGAAAGTAGCAAGCTTGGAACGCTCATCACGCCTCAAAATCTGGAGATCTTCTAATTCACCCTCAGCTAGTTCCAATTTTTTTGTAGCCTCGCGCCAAGCGACTTCTCGTCTTTCTAATTGGGTTTCCAGCGACTTAAATTTCAAGCCTAAGATTTCCAACTCCTGCGATGTCTTTCGCTCACGTGTTTCCGCATTCTTAGTTGCTTTGAAGGCGGCTTCCTTGTCGTGAAGCGCTTCTTGCCTGTGAATTTCTGCTTGTTGGGCAAGCCTGCGTGCTTCGGCTACGCGCTCTTGAGCAGCAACTTTAATTTTGTCATCTGCTTCCTCCCGCCACGACCAGAGCTCTGACTTCAGTTGATCAATCCTGAGCTCCTTTTGGGTAACTGTTGCCGAAAGTGAATCAATCTCGGCTTTCAGAAGCGATTGACTTTGCTCATTTTTTTGACTTTGGACACCGTGTTGTTCGATCTCCGACTTCAAATTTCCAATCTCTAAGAGAGCCAATCTATGGTCATTGTCTAACTCGGCCTTCGACTGTTGCTCATCCAACAAGTCTTGGCTAATTTCGGCAATCTTTTGGTTGGCTTGAGCCAGTTTTCGAGCTCCGCCGAGGTCCAAGGTTTTCAGTTCATGAATTTCTGTTGTAAGTGCCAACGACGTTGCACTTTCTACTTCAAACTCGGCCAGCAATTGATTGTACTGAAGTTCAACGGCGTCCTTCGTGTCTTTCGCGACAGCCAGCTCTTCACGAAGCGTTACTATTTCTTGCTTAACACCACTGAAATTCGTGAGACCTCCATCGCCCAAAATACGCGAGAGATCAACGTTAGCGTCTGTCAGCTTCTTTAAAGTGTCGTTGTGGCGATCTACCATTACTTTCAGCTCTCGCCTTAATTTATCGTACTCTTGATGCTTACTTTCTAAGGAAATCAGCACTTCTTCAAGTTTCTGTTCAGCTACTATTCTTTTTTCAGCCTCAGCGACCGCATCTGCTCTTGCTGATAGGAGCACTGTTTCTAATTCTGTATTGGATAGTAAGAGGTCTTCGACAGACTGACCTTTGCTTTTTTTGCTGCGCTCTGCTTTTCTGATTTCAGACTTCAAATCATTTAGCTCTTTTGTCCTGTCGATTTCTCCCTCTTCGGAGGCCTTCAATTTTTCTCGTAGCCCTTTGTTCGCCGATTGAAGTTTTTCGTAAGAGGCCTCGACGATTGATCTCAACTGGCGGTCATAACGAACCTGATTTTCGGCTTCTGTTAAGCGGCTATTCGCCTCATAAAGCGCGACTTTTTGATCTGTTATAGAGGTCAAACTTTCGTCAAGTCGGCCTTGTAGTCCATTCAAAAGTATGGAAGCTTCGCCCAAACGGCCTTTTTCTTCGCTGGAGGTAAGCTTAAGCTCATTAACTTGCATGGAAAGCAGTGTGTTGTTTGCCTCAAGCTCAATCAAGGATTTGCCAAGGGAGGAAGCGCGAAGGACATTCCCCAAGGCTCTATCCAGTCCACTTCTTGTGGAGACTTCAGCAATTAGGCCAGAACTTTGCTCTGCTAGACAATCGAGCTCGTTTGCGTTTTCTCCTGTTAGTGGATCGTTGACGGAAATCAAATCCAACGTAAAACCAGGGTTTTGCCTGCGTAACTCATCTGTGAGCCGACAATAGGTGCGTTCGCAGTCACCTAAATTGGAAAGAACGAGCGTTAGCCTATCGACTCTTTGCTCTTGCTTTTGGCTCCACTTGGTGAGAGCCGCCATAAAAGCAAGTAGCGACAGAGAGCCTATGAATTCATCCGGAGACAAATTCTCCTGAGAAACCACAGTCAAATCCAACCTACACGAAGCCGGTTCTTTTGACCTCAAGGAATAGATATCTCCGTCCGCCTGATTAAACAGCGTGCTTCTTACAGACAACAAAGCCTCAACGGCCTTGAAGTTTACATCACCCTCACTTGAGCTCAACTGAACTTCTGTTTCGGGATCTACTGCCCAAATGTGAGTATAGTTTTGGTTTTGCGCTTGGACTCCACCAATCTGGAGTAGAAACAGCAAAAAGCCAGCGACAGCGAAATTTAAAATGCGATACATGAACAAGACCAATCCTCCAAGGTCGTTTAAAATGGATTCCCTCTTCGACGCAAGCTATCTGCGGATTCTTTCGATCAACTCATTATGAGCAACAACCAGATTTCTCAAAGGTTGTATGACTGAGGTGTTTGCGCCCCACTTGAATTACGGTTAAGTAACAGCGAAATTCGTCGTCTGCGCATCAAAGAAAGTATCGGCTGATGAGCCCAAAATCTGAAAAACTAAACCTCGATGCACCGCAAGTAGGTCGGACTATTCAAAGATTGCGGCAGGCTTACAATCTTTCATTGGGGCATCTTGCAGAACAGTCTGGCGTTTCCAAGTCGATCATATCCCAAATCGAGCGCAACGAAGCGAACCCTACCCTGGCAACTATTTGGCGTTTGAGTCAGGCCTTGGAGACTTCGATTGAGGAAATTCTCCAAGACGACAGTAAATCCGTCAAAGCAGAAGTGTTATCCAGTGCAAGCACGCCAATCATCATGAGTGAAGATGGATTGTGTACCCTGCGCGTTCTTGGTCCCATCGATACCGTTGAATGGCTGCAATGGTATGAGTTCAACGCAGAACCCGGCGGCAAACTCATATCCAGCCCGCATGAGATTGGCTCCAAGGAACATCTGACGGTTGTTGAGGGCAGATTAACCGTCGAATGCGGTGACAAAGTTAGAGAAGTTTTAAACGGAGAAACGCTGCGTTTTCGCGGTGACTTACCGCATATTATCTCTAACCCTCACGAACAAAGAGCCAAGGCCTGGATGGTCGATGTCCTCAAATCCTCTGTTATGGTCTGACACTACTTCGTCAGACTGGATAGCTTTAGCTTGGGAGACAAAGCCTCAGGATCAACCTTCAATTCAAGAAGGTAGGGTTTGTTAGAGGAAAGTGCAGTTTCAAAGGCGGAGGCAAAATCCTCTGTCCGTTCAACCAAAGCTGCTTCAAGTCCAAAAGACAGCCCAAAGGCGACAAAATCTGGATTATGTAATGACGTTCCACTCACCCTTCCTGGATAGGTTCGCTCTTGATGCATTCTGATTGTGCCATACATGCCGTTGTTAACCACGACGACAATAATTGGAAGATCATGGGCGGCGATCGTCGCAAGCTCCTGACATGTCATCATCAAGCAACCATCACCAGCGAAACAGACAACTCTTCTGTCAGGATGTGCAAACTGTCCACCAATTGCTGCTGGCAGCCCATACCCCATAGATCCAGATGTTGGTGCTAACTGACTGCCGAATTTTCTATACTGATGGTAGCGATGAACCCAGGCCGAATAGTTACCTGCTCCGTTAGTAATAACCGCATCTATCGGGAGATTAGCACTGAGCCATGTAACGGCTTCCTCTATGCGGAAGTCACCCGCGGTGGCTTCGGGCACAATGTTGGCTTCATAGTCTGCGTGCCCTTTAAGTGCTTGCTCTTGCCAGCTGGCTTTACCAATCCCTGTCAGACCAGTGAGGCTGGCAACAAAGGAACGGGAGCTGGCATTGATTGCCAAATGTGGGCGGTAAACACGCCCTAGCTCATCGGATCCTGGATAAACATGTACAAGCTTTTGTTTGGGACTGGGAATATCAAGCAAAGTATAGCCACTGGTTGTCATTTCACCCAACCTGACGCCAACAGCGATTAGCAAATCCGAATCCGCTATTCGCTTGACCAGCTTAGGATTCACCCCGATGCCAACATCGCCAACGTAATTTGGGTGAGTATTGTCAAAATGATCCTGAAATCTAAAAGCGCAAGCAACTGGCATCCCTTCCCGAGCAGCAAAGGCCTCGAGTTGATCATTGATGCCTTGAGACCATCCACTACCTCCAACGATCATTAGGGGCCTCTCGGCCTCAACCAACAGATCCGTGAGTTGTTGTAGGTCTTCATCCGCCAGTTTCGCTTCGACAGAAGTTGCAGCTTCTGCATCCTGAACATCAGTGCTGCTGGACAGCATGTCTTCTGGGAGTGCTAAAACAACGGGCCCAGGCCGCCCTGACATCGCACGGTGGTAGGCTTGGCTGATATACTCAGGAATTCGATCCACAGAGTCAATCTGAGCGACCCACTTTGCTAATGGGGCAAACATCAGTTCGTAATTCACTTCTTGGAATGCTTCCCGATCCTTTTGATCACTCGCAACTTGCCCAATAAAAAGGATCATGGGAGTAGAATCCTGAAAGGCAACATGAACGCCAGATGCAGCATTGGTTGCGCCTGGCCCTCTTGTGCAAAAACAAATACCAGGGACACCTGTGGCCTTGCCATAGGCCTCTGCCATCATTGCAGCACCTCCTTCTTGGCGGCAAACCACAGTGTGGATAGCATTATGTGCGTGCAAACCATCGAGGGCCGCAAGATAGGATTCGCCGGGCACACAAAAGACTCGGTCACAGCCTTGGATAGCCAACTGGCCCACTAAAATTTGCCCACCGTGTCGTTGCATTGCACAATCCTAAAAAAATCAACTTGATGTTAACCTTGTTACAGAAGCAAAATCGATAAAACAACGCTGCACGTAAGTGTTTTCGAAAAGGTGTTTTCCAAAATCATTCGGTTTTGAATTAATCTGAGTCTCCAGAGCTTCATCAAGACACAGAATTATTTAAAAAGGACGATCTTTGAAACCTATCCACAGTACAAATCCTATAGATTGTGCGGCAGAGTCCTACAGAGAAGTTCGTCATAAGGAAACCGGCATACCATGATCAAAAAGCTGCTTATCGCTAACCGAAGCGAAATTGCCATCCGCATTGCCCGTGCTGCGACAGAGTTAGATATTAAGACGGTTGCGATTTACGCTTATCAGGACCGATTTGCCTTGCATCGGTTTAAGGCGGATGAGTCATACGAAGTCGGCCATGGAAAAGAGCCGATTAAAGCCTACCTTGATATCGACGACATCATTCGTGTTGCCTTAGAGGCCAAGGTCGACGCGATCCATCCTGGTTATGGTTTCCTGTCGGAAAGCCCAGAATTTGCGCAAGCCTGTGCCGATCACGGGATAATTTTTGTTGGTCCAACTGTGGATATCCTGACAAGTCTTGGCGATAAAGTGCAAGCTCGACGTTTGGCAAAATCAGCCGGCGTACCAATGGTGCCTGCAACAGAAGCTTTGCCAGAAGATCCCGAAACTATCACAAAGCTTGCAAACGAAATTGGCTTCCCAGTTATGGTCAAAGCCAGTTGGGGCGGTGGCGGCCGCGGCATGAGAATGGTTTTTGAAGCCGATAAGCTCCTAGGAGAAGTGGCTGCAGCGAGCAGAGAAGCAGAAGCCGCCTTTGGTAAAGGCGATGTTTTTTTGGAAAAGCTTGTCCAAAATGCCCGTCACGTAGAAGTTCAAATATTCGGTGATAAATCTGGCCAAGTTTTTCACCTCCATGAACGAGATTGTTCAGTCCAACGGCGTCACCAAAAGGTGGTCGAAATGGCACCCGCTGCATGGATGGGTTCAGAAAAACGCGATGAAATTACTGCTGCAGCTGTCAATCTCGGAAAAACAGCGGGTTACCTCAATGCTGGAACAGTCGAGTTTCTCTACGATGTTGACGATGACGAATTCTACTTCATTGAGGTCAATCCAAGAGTCCAAGTCGAACACACAGTAACTGAAATGATTACAGGTGTGGACATCGTCAAAGCACAAATCAGGATAGCAGACGGTTCAAAACTCGGAACGGAGGCCAGTGGCGTCCCTGCCCAATCTGAAATTCCAATGAATGGTCACGCCGTTCAGTGTCGAATAACGACCGAAGATCCGGAAAATGGTTTTGTACCCGACTACGGCCAGATTGTTGCTTACCGTGGTGCGACTGGATTTGGCATACGTTTGGATGGCGGCACAGCCTTTTCCGGCGCTATCATCACGCCGTTTTTCGATAGTTTACTCGAAAAATTGACGACTTGGGCACCAACGAGAACCGAAGCTGTCAAAAGAATGGACCGGGCACTGCGGGAATTCAGAATTCGCGGCGTGAAAACCAATCTTCAATTCCTTGAAAAGGTTATCAATCACAAAGCTTTTGTCGACGACAAACTGACAACTCGGTTCGTTGATGACACGGCAGAATTGTTCCACTTCCCCAAAAGACGTGACCGTGCGTCTCGACTGCTGAGTTACATTGGCGATGTCCTGGTGAATGGTAATCCTGAGATGGAAGGCAGACCTCGGCCTGACAATCGTCCAGATCTTGCTCGATTGCCAGAACCTCAAGAGCAAAGCCTGGGCGTATCCGGCGATAAAGGCTCTCGGACTTTATTGAGAGAACTGGGTGCCGACGCCTTTTCTACTTGGTTGAGCCAAGAGAAAAAACTGCTTCTAACAGATACAACCTTCCGTGATGCCCACCAATCCTTGATGGCAACCCGTATGAGAACCATCGATCTGCGCGCGCCTCTTCCAGCCTATGAAAAAGGGCTAAAGAACCTCTTCTCGCTCGAGACATGGGGTGGAGCAACCTTCGATTCAGCTATGCGCTTCCTCAAAGAAGATCCATGGGACC
>CAJQQJ010000334.1 GCA_905480445.1 uncultured Alphaproteobacteria bacterium
TGAAAGAACTCGATCATGAATGAAAATTCCCTACCATCAATCGACCAGCTTAAAGAACAAGCCAAATCCTTACGTAACATCAAAGCGAAGGACGGTGTTTCACTTGGTCATAGTCAATGTTTAGAACTTGTTGCGAAAGGCCATGGTTTTAAAGATTCGAACTGCTTAAGTGCCGCCGCTTCAAACGAAAGCGGTGCAAAACCATATTTCATAGGACAACGTGTTAGCGGTCACTACCTAAGCACTCCATTCGCTGGAGAACTTGTGTTGGTGAAAGGGTCAGATGATCCTTCATTGACAATCGTGCGCGTTAAATTTGATCAGCCAATTGACGTCGTGAAGTTCGATAGCTTTTCAAACTTCAGACGCCAGGTGACTTGCTCGCTTACAAAAGAAGGTGTCACGCGAGAGAAAACCTCGAACGGGGTTCCTCACATGGTTCTGGATTACTCGGCCGATTTCAGTGCCGTGAAGGGCTAAGTCTTTGGGTGGGCATGGTAGATCTTGTTAACGATTTGCCATTGCCCATTCGTCCTCAGCAATGACAGATAGTCCGTGTACCAGGTTCCAAGAAAATGGTTAACAACCTTGGCAACTGCATTGTCTCCAGTTATGTCGATTGATTCAATGCTGGCCTCGAAAGGATCGCCATCTGCAAGAGTTGTTTCAGCCTTGCAAAGGTTGGCAAAAGCGTCACGGGACATCCAATTAAGCTTGCCTTCCAAGTTGCCTATGATGGAAGCATCTTTGTGGAAGGCTGTCTGTAGGCTAGTTTTGTTGCCATACATCATGCCAACAAAATAGCTGTTAACAGCTTCTGAAATTCGTTCTTGTTCACTCACTGTTGCTCTCCTAAATTCAAACTCGTCGACCGGTGGCATAGACCAACAGCCTATTTAGCTCGATTGTTCACATTTTCTCGCCACAGGATCAACATTCCAGCTGCGACGATCAATAGGACCCCTGGAAACAACCTATCCAATGGTGCCTCATTGAAGAAGTACCAGCCAAAGGCAAAGGAATAGATAATGGCAAAATATTCAAACGGCGCCAACATGGACGCCGGGCTTGAGCGGTAAGCCACTGTTAACAGAAAAACTCCTGGCGCTGCGAAGAGGCCTGTCGCTGCGATCATGATCCAGTCTATCGAACTTTGTACCGTTGTATATTCCTGGCTCCAAAGTAGATAGACGCCCGCACAGGTGCAGGACCCAATATGGGCATAGAGAGAAACAAGTGCGTTAGGCACGTCATCGTCGAGTTTCTTGACAAAAACAGAGGCTGCTGAGTAGCCAAGTGCTGCACCTAAAGGCAACAAGGCCCACCAGGAGAAGACGTCGCTGCCCGGTTTCATTACCCATACAATTCCGGCAAACCCAAGTGCTACCGCAGCCCATCGCCATCGGCCTACTTTGTCGCCCAAAACCGGTATAGCAAGTGCCGTGATAAACAGTGGACTGGCAAAAGCTAGTGTTGTTGCTGTTGCTAACTCAAGATTGATCACTGCAAAGAAGAAACAAATACGAGCAAAGAAAACCATTAGACCCCTTGTTAAGCCTAGTTTCCATTGCCGCATTTTGAGTGGCCGACCTTGTTCTTTCCAAGCGCTGGAGAAATAGAGCAGTATGAAACAAGCAATGAGGCCAAAGACGTCTCTATAAAACGCGAGCTGAGGCACCGAATAGCGCGCACCAAGGAACTTGACCGTCACAACCATGAGGTCGAGGCAGAGAATTCCAATAAGAACAGTTATAATTGATTTAGGGAGCTGCGGTAGTCTCTTGAACCAATCCATTACAGTTCTACATAGTTAACACCCGGCAAGACACAAAGTATTTCATAGAGCAAGTTGGCGCCAATCAAGGCGGTGTTTCCAGTTGTGTCATAAGGGGGCGACACTTCGACGAGATCTCCGCCAACTAGGTTTAGTCCGCGGCATCCTCGAATGATCTCCAAGGCTTGCATCGTTGTCAGCCCACCAATCTCAGCCGTACCTGTGCCTGGCGCGAAAGAAGGGTCCAAGCTATCGATGTCGTAAGTGAGGTATGTTGGGTGATCACCAATCTTCTCCCTGATTTCTGCCATCAAAGGTGTAAGAGATTTGTGCCAACATTCCTCGGCCTGGATCACGTTGAAGCCCTGCGCACGCGGCCAGGCGTAATCTTCGGGAGAGTAGCCTGTTCCACGGATACCGATTTGGAAGACCTTGGACGGAATGATCAACTCTTCTTCCAGAGCACGTCTGAATGGCGTGCCGTGAGCGATCTTTTCACCAAACATGTCGTCGTTGATATCGAGATGAGCATCAACATGAACCATTGCTACGGGCCCGTGTTTTTTGGCGATTGCGCGAAGGATTGGCAGGGTCATGGTATGATCGCCGCCCAATGACAAAGGAATGCAATCGTGCTTGATGATACGCGCTATACCAGCCTCGATCAGTTTCACTGATTTCTTTAGATCGAATGTGTTGGTCGCAATATCGCCGACGTCCGCAACTTGAATGGAATCAAAAGGCGCAGCACCAGTTGCCATGTTGAACGGTCGAAGCATACATGACTCGGCACGGATCTGACGCGGTCCATGACGAGTTCCAGAGCGGTTAGAGGTACCGATATCCATTGGCACACCAACAAAGCAAGCATCCAAGCCCTGAGTGGTCTTTTGGGTCGGTAGGCGCATCATTGTTGCTGGCCCGCCGAAACGAGGCATTTCGTTGCCGCTAAGTGGTTGGTTGAACTTACTTGTCATGCTCTTACTCCGCTTTAATCGTTGATCTTGTGTGGCAGAGCGAAAAGCTTTGGTCAATCCGACTGTTGTACGAATTTTGGCTGCAGAGTCTTAAAATTGTCTTGGCGCATTCCTATATGACTGTAGAGTAATAAAAAGAGACCTCAGTATAAGGCCTATTTTCCCGTCTGACATTACCGAATTAGCGATGGATTTCCAGTAGGATCAGTTATTTGCAACTTTTAGGGTTGGATATAGCCAATTTGGCATGGTTTCACGCCCCATTTCTGGGTTTT
>CAJQQJ010000335.1 GCA_905480445.1 uncultured Alphaproteobacteria bacterium
CAGCCGAAGCTAGAGGCGTCGAGGCCATCAAGCCATCCGTATAGGGATGACTTGGTTTTGTAAGCACATCTCGAACCGGCCCGAGCTCAGCCAGACGCCCAGCGTACATGACCGCCACTCTGTCGGCAGCTTCCGCTATCACACCCATGTCATGGGTAACCAGCATAACCGCCGTCCCTCTTTCGCGGCAAAGGCGTTTTAAAAGCGAAATGATCTGGGCCTGAACCGATACATCCAATGCGGTGGTGGGTTCATCGGCGATCACTAGTGAAGGTTCCGCACAGAGAGCCAGCGCAATGACAACCCTTTGGCGCATGCCGCCGGAGAACTCATGGGGGTAGGCACCAATTCGGCTCGCAGCTGCTGGAATCCTCACTTCCTCTAACGATTCTATCGCTCGCTGCTGCGCTTGCTCGTTTGACAGCGGTAAATGCTGGAGGATCGTTTCAACCAGCTGATCGCCGATGGTCAGCAAAGGGTTGAGGGATGTCAAAGGATCTTGGAAAATCATCCCGATTTCCTTGCCGCGCAACTTCCGCATGTCTTCTTTGGAAAGATTATCGATCCGCTGACCTTTTAGAAGGATTTCACCTGAAGCTATGTGAGCAGGCCGATCCAGCAGACCGATGACCGCATTGCCAGTCATCGATTTTCCAGCGCCACTTTCGCCAACGACACCTAAGATTTCGCCGGCAGCAATTTCATAGGAAACCCCATCAACGGGGCGCAGAACTTCGTCGCGCGTCGGGATTTCGACAACCAAGGAATTGACAGTTAGAACGGCTTTATTTGTCATTTGAGCCTCGGATTAAGTGCATCGCGAAGCCAGTCTCCTAAAAGATTAACTGACAGAGCCAAAGCCAAAAGGGTGATAGCGGGGAATAGCAGTATCCACCATTCGCCGGAAAAGAGGAAACCCTGACCTATTCGAATAAGCGTACCAAGCGAAGGCTCAGTCGGCGGTGCCCCGACACCCAAGAATGACAAGGTTGCTTCGGCGATGATTGCCAAGGCCAATGAGATCGTGGCAATGACGAGTACAGGCCCCAGAACGTTTGGCAGGATATGTTTAAGCATGATCGTGAATGGTGACCGTCCAATCAACTTCGCCGCTTGAACGTATTCTTTATTCTTCTCGACGAGCGTTGCACCACGAACCACGCGCGCAAACTGGACCCAGTCTGATAAACCAATGGCCAGGATCAGAACCCAAATCGCCATCTGATCTCTCAGATGCAAGGGCGTGAAGCCTTTGGCGATCCCAAAAATTAACATAGCGAGAAGAATAGCCGGGAAAGTGAGCTGAACGTCAGCCAATCGCATGATGATGCTTTCGGCCCAACCACCGCGGTAACCTGCGATCAATCCCAACGTCACGCCGAGTATCAAAGCAAATGCTACAGCTGAGAACCCTACAAACAGGGATATACGCATACCGAACAGAATTGTAGAGAACACGTCTCGCCCCTGGTCATCGGTGCCTAGCCAAAAGACATCGCCGGTAAACAGGTTGGGTTCCATTGGTTGCGAGAAACCATTCATCAAATTGAGGGTCGCTGGATTAAAAGGATCGTGCGGCGCAATTAGGGGCGCAAAAACCGCAGAAGAAACCAAAAGAACAACCACGAAGAATGAAACGATCGCGACTGGTGACTTGCGAAAGGACCAGAGAAGGTCGGATCGCCAAGCGCGTTTAATGAGATCTCCCATCAGCCTGCCGCCTTAGAGCGATCAACGCGCAGTCGCGGATCAATTGCAAAATAAAGCAGATCAACAGTGAAGTTGATGGCAACGAACATCACAGAGATGAGCATCAAGTAGGTCGCCATTACAGGAATATCGACGAACTGAATTGAGTTAATAAAGAGCAAACCAATCCCCGGCCATTGGAAGACTGTCTCTGTGATAATAGCAAAGGCAATGATTGACCCGAGTTGAAGGCCTGTCACTGTTATTACTGGGACAAGTGTATTCTTCAACGCATGGCGGAAGTTAACAGCTCGCTCTTTCAAGCCCCTGGCTCTGGCGAAACGGATATAGTCCTGCCGCAGAACCTCGAGCATTTCGGAGCGTACCAGCCGCATAATCAAAGTCATCTGATAAAGCCCCAAGGTTATGGACGGCAAAATCAGCGCTTTCCAGCCAGAAACTGTCAGGAAGTTGGTTTTCCACCCACCAACATCAACAACATCACCTCGCCCGAATGAGGGCAACCAATGGAGTTCAACTGCGAACAGGTAAATTAGCAAAATCCCTATCAAGAATGTCGGCAGAGAAACCCCGACCAGTGATAATGTCATGATGACGTGCGATAGCCATCCATCCTTTCGAATTGCTGTGTAGACACCAAATGCGATGCCAAAAAAAAGTGCGAAAAGACCCGAGACAAAAGCTAACTCTAGGGTCGCAGGTGCTTGTTCTCGAATAATAGAAGCAACGGGCCGGCCCTGCTTATAGGAAACGCCAAAATTGCCCTGAGCAGCATTTGCCAAGAAATTGTAATACTGGAAAACGAAAGGCTCGTCTAAGCCGAGCTGAGTTCTCAAGCGTTCGATGTCCGCGTCAGTTCTTTCTTGGCCCAGCAAGTTGTCAACTGGATCGCCGACAAAGCGAAACATAGCAAAGGCCACCAGTCCAACGACAAGCAAAACCACAAAGGACTGAAAGAGACGACGTATTGTAAATGCCAGCATGTTATTCCAAAAATGGCCCCGACAGCGGTTCTATCGAGGCCATAAAAGCTAGGCTGAGATTAAATCTCAAGCCAAACGTTTAGTTAAGAGTGAAGTACTTGAACTTAGCTGTATCGTCAGGAGCCACAATGGTGTTGACCTTGGCAGCCATACCCCAGTTCAAGACTTGGTGGTGAATAGGAAGATACAAGATCTCTTCCTGAACCACGGCC
>CAJQQJ010000336.1 GCA_905480445.1 uncultured Alphaproteobacteria bacterium
ATCAGGCCGATGCCGCATGAGTCTCAAAAGACCTGAACCTATACAATCGCTAATTCGGTAATGTCAGACGGGAAAATAGGCCTTATACTGAGGTCTCATGTTCTTTTGTTGAAAAACAAGAGGATTGTTCCAAATGAAGGATTTGTTCGTGCGTTGAACGACTCGAAGGTGTTGCTTTTGGACATCCTATTGATTAGAGGCTGAATTGAACAAGGGGGACAGATGATGGAACTTTCAAATTTAGCGAAGCGTCTTTTGGGGACCGATGGTATCGGGAGCTGGGCGGTTTACTTTGAAGCTCTTCGTCTTGAAAAGGCAGGGAAAGACATCATTCAATTAGGTATTGGCGAGCATGACTTGCCAACTCCTGACCCGATTGTTGATTCTGCTATTCAGGCTTTAAGAAATGGCCGTCATCACTATGAAAGTGAGATAGGAACGCCGGCCTTACGGGCGGCGATCGCTAACCACCACCTACTGACTTGTAAACAACAAATAACAGTGGAAAACTGCATCGCAATAGCGGGAGGCCAATGCGCACTTTTCGCTGCGCTAATGTCAGTTGTAGATGAAGACGATGAAGTCATTTGTCTTGACCCGATGTACACGACTTATTTTCCTGTTGTTAAATCAACCGGCGCAAAAATGGTGATGGTCCCATGCTTGTCAGAAGAGAATTTCAGGCTCAATATCGAGGGCATCGAACAAGCAATCACGGCAAAAACACGAGCCATACTAATCAACACGCCAAATAACCCTACAGGCGCAGTATACCAACGAGACAAACTGCGAGAATTGGCCGACCTTTGTATAAAGCATGATATCTGGCTGGTTAGCGATGAAGTTTACGCCACCTTGGTTCATGAGGGGGAACATACGTCGCCAAGTTCGTTTCCTGATATTGCAGACAGGTCCATAACATTAGGATCCCTTTCCAAAGGCCACATGATGACTGGTTGGCGGATGGGCTGGATTGTTGGTCCGGAAAACCTCTTGAAAGCAGTTAGAGAGTTAGTTTCTTGTATGTTGTTTGGATTGCCAACTTTCATCCAAGATGCCGCCGTAACTGCCTTAACAGAGTTTCCCTTAGGAATTGATGGATTACAAGAACGCTACGGTAGGAGGCTTGATATTGTTTATGAAGGGCTTTCAAGTTTTGAACTTTGCCGGCCTATCAAACCAGAAGCTGGAATGTTCCTCATGGCAGACGTTCGCAAGACTGGCCTTTCCGCCACCGATTTCTGTATGAATCTGTTGCAGGAGACTGGCGTTGCGCTCATGCCTGGCGATGGTTTCGGGCCCAGTGCAGAGGGGCACATAAGATTTTCTGTTGGCGCATCCGAAGATCGGCTTACTGAGGCTATGGACCGTATGCAGAGCTTCTTAAGACAGTTTTAGGTCCGTCGTTTTCGCTTTGGTTTTCTTTATTAATGAAGTTGGATCGACAGCAAAGACTGCTCTGGGTGTACCAGCCGCTGCCCATACTTCTTGGTAGTTTAACAGATCTTCATCGGCGAAAGTGACAATCGGTTGTTTGTGGCCGATCGGGGACACGCCTCCGATAGCAAAACCAGTTTTCTTACGAACAAGGCTCGGATCAGCTCTTTCCAACGGTTGTTCAGCTGCTATTGCAGCCTTCTCAATATCAACCTGGTTGTCTCCGCAAACAAGGAAGAGAAAGAGGTCACCTGTCTCAGAGCCAGTGAAAACCAAAGACTTAACGATTTGGCCGACTTCACAGTCACAAGCAGTTGCTGCCTCCACCGCCGTTCTAGTGGATTCAGGCATTTCAACAACTGTGATAGAAAGGCCGAGATCAACCGCGGCTTGTTCTGCCCTTGCCAGACTACCGGCCATTAATCGTAGTCATGATTTTGGTGCAGCCGAATGAATGAAGGGCCCTTGTGGCTGAGGGCCGCTGTTAACTGGTCACTAAATTCTGCTCTAGTTGTGGCTTGAGTTGTGTTAAACCCGAAAGCCTTTGCCATCATCACATAGTCAGGGTTCCTGGGGCTGACCCCAATTGGTTCTTGATCATTGCGAACCATTCCGTCGTAGATTTCGCCTAGGCGGTCATTGTCCCAAAGAACAATAATGACGGGTAGGTTGATCTCATGAGCGCAAGCCATTTCTTGAACGGTGTACAACAGCCCGCCATCACCGACGAGGGCAATGACAGCTCTGTCTGGTGTGCCGACCTTAGCGCCAATTGCCGCTGGTACTGCGTAGCCCAAAGTGCCGAAACCCATTGGATGAAGCCAGGTATCTGGCAGCACAGACTGGAAGGTGTAAGCACCGCTGTAGGCAATTTGCGTCATGTCCGTGAGAACCATGGTGTTTTCGGGAATGACTTCTTGCATTGTGGCGACGAGGCGGTCGTGTTTTTGGCTAAGGTCGGATCGAAGGCTTATAGAATTGGACCGGATGGCTTTAACTTCGTTTACAAGCTCTTCATCTTTAGCACGACCGTTGCCCAAAGCTTTCGACAAGGCGGCAATGGCTTTTTGGCCATCGGCCCTGATCGCGAGGCTTGCACTGTAATTGCCGTGAAGCTCCTGCGGATCGATATCAACGCGGATGATCTCACCAGGAATATTTAACTGAGGAACCCAAGTGTCAGTTTCCGCCATCTCAGAACCCAGAACAACCACCAAATCAGACGCCGCTATTCGGTCGTGGATTGCAGTCTCAGTCAAGCCAGAGCCCAGCGATAAAGGGTGATCTTCAGGCACAACGCCTTTGCCGGCAACAGTTGTTACCAGTGGCATTTGAGCCTTTTCCATCAACTCCTTGAGCTCGCGACCTGCTAGGCGAACGCCACCACCTGCATAAATGAGGGGTTTGTTGCTCGCTAAAATTTTTGCAGCGGCTTCTTCGATTAAGTTCTGATCGGGTTCTGGCTTGCCTCTTGATGGAGCAATCTCCCACTCCTCATCGACAGGTAGGTCCAAGACATCGATTGGAATCTCAATGTGAACAGGTCGCGGTCTCTGAGAGTTAAAAACGTCGAAGGCTTTTGCGAGTAATCCAGGGATTTGATCAGGCTCAAACACAGTTTCGCTGAAAGCAGTCAAAGGCGCAGTGACCGCGCGCTGGTCTGTGATTTCATGCAGTCGGCCTTCGCCGCGCCCGAGGGACGCGCGAGCATTGGTACTAGAGATAATCAACATCGGTATCGAATCAGAGAATGCCTGTCCCATGGGCGTCGCCGCATTGGTGACGCCAGGGCCAGTGATAATAAAGGCCACGCCGGGTTTACCGGTAGCACGCGCATATCCGTCAGCCATAAAACCAGCACCTTGCTCGTTTTTAGGACTGATATGCTTCATCGAGCTGCCTTCTAAGCCTTTATACAGCGTAACCGTATGAACGCCGGAAATACCGAAAACAGTATCGACGCCATACTTTTCGAGAAGACGGACAAGTGCAACACCACAGGATTTAATCATAGTTTTAAACTTCGCTGATTTGATAGGTTGATTTAGCGAGCCATTCAGGGCGAATTTCAACGCCCCAGCCTGGCTCATCGGTGACTTGTGCTTTGCCGTCTACAATGTCGAACGGCGATTTCACAAAGAGTTCTTGCTGCCAGGGATAATAGTCAGGGCCTTCGATGGCAAACTCTAAATACTTCCCGGCGTTAGGAATGGCGCGCAGTAAATGCATAGTGAAAAGCGTGACCAACGACAGATTGGCGCAATGCGGAGTGCAAGCATAACCGGCTTCCTCACCCATTTTAGCTACTCTCAATGTTCTGTTGATGCCGCCTACATAGAGAATGTCTGGTTGGATGATGTCAACCGCCCGCATATCAATCATGCGTCGCCAGGTGGGCAAGTCGCAATCTTGTTCCCCGCCGGTCACATCGATGGAAAGCGCATCGGTGACCTGTTTTGTTTGCTCTAGTTCCCAGTAAGGGCAAGGTTCTTCGAAATGGGAAATTCCGTTATCCTCCAGCATCTTACCGACTTCGATGGCCCGAGCAGGCGAGTAGCAGGAGTTAGCGTCTACTAACTTAGCAACGCCATCACCCAGTGCTTTGGATACCGTTGGAACGATCTCATCTGTCCGGCCGGGCCATTCGTCTTTGTTTCGACCGCATTCCGACCCAACACGCCATTTAAAGGCATCGAAGCCGAATTCGTCTCTCAAACGGCACAGCCGGTCAGCTTCGCCTTGTGAACTGATGTCACGCTTCATGGAAGAACCATAGGCTCGGAGCTGTCCTGGTGAGCCGCCGATTAAGGAACAAACTGGCTTTTCTTCCTGCTTGCCTCGCAAATCCCAAATGGCCGTATCCAGCCCAGCCATCGCACGACGAAGGTAAGAGCCAGGGTACTTGTGCTCTCGTTCCGTGATGATATCGAGCAGATCGTCTAAATCGAAAAGGTCATGGCCTAAAGCCCAAGGGGCGATCTGGCGGTGTAGAACTTGGGTAGTGATGTCAGAGTTGTAAGTGGAAACTTGCCCCCAGCCTTGAGAACCATTTTCGGCGGTAACACGCACGAAGCCAACAAACTCGTTGGCAAAAGTCTCTATCTTTCTAATTTTCAACACAGCCTAGTACCTACCCAAAAACAAGCAATCAAAAGGAAAATGGCAGCAGATTGAACCAATGGAAAGAGAAAAGAAAAAAGGCCGCTGAGAAAACTCTCAGCGGCCTTTTTAAAATTTGGTGGAGCTAAGCGGTCTCGAACCGCTGACCTCTACAATGCCATTGTAGCGCTCTCCCAGCTGAGCTATAGCCCCAACTCGACTGTCAAGAAACAGCCTAGTGAATCGTGTGAGCAATTTAAGAAAATTGCTGGTGTTTTCAAGCCTTTTTTGTGGCTTTCAGAAATAGATTAGACTTCGTCGGTGTCGTCAAAAGGCTTGACTTCAACCAAAGCATCTTCGGCATTGTCATCGACAACCAAGAGCGTGTCATCGTTCGTGTCGATGTCTGCTTCTTCGACATCAACGTCTGCATCGACTTCTAAATCTTCATCCGTTTTCTTTTCCTCATCAACAGGAGCCGCAGCTGCTTCGACAAGTTTTTCACGGCGATTGCCATGAACGGCCTCAGGATCAAAAATATCGCCGCAAGACGGGCAAACAATCTTTTCTTTTTCGAGGTCGTAAAATTTGGTGCTGCAACCATAGCAGACACGCTTGATACCCCATTCGGGTTTAGACACGGTCGTTCTCCGTACTAGAATAGCTGATTTTTCGCGAGGAATTTCGCGGGAATTGCCACGTTCCAACCTGACTGTCAATAGCAGTCAATCAAAAGCTTCTATTTGCGTTAAAGATTTCACTGTTGAAGGCTGTTATGTTAACAGCTCTCATCATTTTTGAAAAAAGAGTCTTTTATGTCCTCAAGTTCTGCTACCCCACAACCGGGTAGTTTCGTTCTTGCGCAACCCCTAAATGGGGACTGTGCAATTCCCGGTGATAAGTCAATAAGTCACCGCTCGTTGATGCTCGGTTCGCTTGCTATCGGTGAAACCGTTGTCTCTGGAATGTTAGAAGGTGAAGATGTCATTGGAACAGCCAATGCCATGCGTGCCCTGGGCGCGGAGATAGAACGAGACGAAAAAGGGCTTTGGCATGTTTGGGGGCGTGGTGTTGGCGGTTTGATCGAGCCGGACCAAGTGCTCGACATGGGGAATGCTGGCACTGGAGTGCGTTTGATAATGGGGATCTGTGCCGGATACCCAATGACGGTTTTCTTCACTGGTGATGGATCCCTTAGAAAGCGCCCAATGGGGCGCGTGGCAAAACCGTTGGAAAACATGGGTGCGCAGTTCATTTGCCGTGATGGCTATCGCCTGCCAATGGGTATGGTGGGTGCTAAGAAGCCAATGCCACAGACCTATGAGTTGCCAGTACCTTCTGCACAGGTCAAATCTGCCGTTCTTTTCGCTGGATTGATGGCCCCAGGCACAACGACGGTGTTAGAAACAGAACATTCTCGCGATCATAGCGAGCGGATGTTGCGCTTCTTTGGCGCTGACGTCCGTGCTGAGCAATACAATAAACATCTCCATGTGCAGCTTCAGGGACAACCAAATTTGAAGGCCGCTAACATTGTTGTGCCAGGTGACCCTAGCTCTGCCGCCTTCCCTGTTGTAGCAGCCACGATCTGTCCGGGATCGGATGTGTTGGTCATAGGCGTTGGTCTTAATCCTTTACGTACTGGTTTGTTCGACACACTCATTGAAATGGGCGCTGATCTTACTTTCATCAATCAAAGGGAAGAGGGAGGGGAGCCTGTCGCTGACGTCCGCGTTAGATCAGCAGAATTGACTGGTGTAGAAGTTCCGCCGGAACGTGCACCATCGATGATCGACGAGTATCCTATTCTGTCGGTTGCCGCCGCGGTCGCTCAAGGTAAAACTACAATGCGCGGCCTTGCTGAGTTGCGTGTGAAAGAAAGCGATCGCCTAGCGGCTATGGCTCGTGGTTTGGAGGCATGCGGCGTTGACGTTGAAGAAGGCGAAGAACACCTTGTCGTTAATGGCGGCGAAGGCTCTGTCGTTGGTGACGCTACTGTTGAGACAGAACTCGACCATCGCTTGGCCATGTCATTCTTGATTCTTGGCCTTGTCAGCAAAAAACCAGTGACAATTGATGATGTGGCACCGATTAAAACGTCTTTTCCTAACTTCCTGGATTTGATGTCTAAATTGGGAGCTAAACTTAGATGATCATCGCGATTGATGGTCCGACGGCAGCGGGTAAAGGGACCTTAGCGCGTCAATTGGCGGATCACTTCGACTTTGCTTATCTTGATACGGGATCGATTTACAGGGCTGTCGCGTCGCTCGTACTTGAGGCGCAAGTTGACGTGAACAACCAAGCCGAGGTTACGGCTCTAGCGCAAAAACTAAGAGCGGAAGACTTGCAAAGAACAGACCTTCGGGCAGAAGAAGTCGGTCAATTGGCGTCAAGAATCGCCGTCTATCCTGACGTTCGCCAGGCGCTTTTGGATTTCCAAAGAAGTTTCGCCGAGTCTCCACCGGATCAGGCCAAAGGGGCCGTTCTTGATGGCCGCGATATTGGCACGGTGATCTGCCCTAGTGCCGATCTGAAACTCTACATCACGGCCTCTGACGAAGTTAGGGCGAGTCGACGCCATAAAGAGTTGATTGATAAGGGGGTTACGGCTATATACGCCGAGATTTTAGCGGATCTAAAAGTAAGAGATCAGCGAGATCAGAGTCGCAGTGCCGCACCTAGCAGACCAGCCGAAGATGCTTTTATCCTGGATACGTCCACGATGTCAGCTGAAGCAGTCTTAGATAAAGCACTGTCACTTGTGGCGGGTCTACAGCGCTGAAGCTCTAAACTCTCCCAATTAACTTGGCCTCTTTGCGGAAAGAGGTTTTTGTAAACAGACCAGAAATGGCATGGGATTACCGTAACCCAACAGACAAGAGCAAAAACGCTTCGATGTCTGGCTTTTTCTGTTGGAATAGGAAAAAAATAGAAGTGACAGAGTCATTTGCCGCCCTTCTCGATGAAACAATGGGCGAAAGCTTAGAAGGTAAGGTCGTATCCGGTCTTGTCCTCGTAGTAGAAAACGATCTTGCAGTGATCGACGTTGGCCTCAAATCAGAAGGTCGTA
>CAJQQJ010000337.1 GCA_905480445.1 uncultured Alphaproteobacteria bacterium
CAGACCAGCGCCGGCTTTAGAGATTTTCTCTTCAATGGAAGAGCCAGCTTTATCAGCAGAAGAGAGGATTTCCGTCACTTTCGTTTCGAAGTTCTCAGTTAGAGAAGTGCTGCGCTCATCAAAATTATCCAAGAGCTTTCCAAGCGAGTCAGCCTGGCCCTTCACTGCAGATTCCAGTTCTTTGGCCTTGCTGGTTAAGGACTCACCCACGCCTTCCATTGATTCTTTCTGTGCTGCGATCTGGCTTTCAATGCCAGATGTTAGATCTGCTGCTCGTGAACCAATTTCCTCAATCTGAGAAATTCTTGGCTCAAGCTTTTCAGCAAAAGCGTCAACTTCTGAAACTGCCTGTCTGGTAACATGGCCAATTTCATGCGCCTGCTGTTCAAGTGCGTTCTTGGCGTCTTCCGCCATTCCTTGACTAGATGAGTAGGCAACTTCCAAGTTCTTGAGTTGGTCCCAGATTTCCGAAGTCAGGCCTTTAACATTGTCAGCCGTTGCATTCAGGCTTGAGTTCGCACGAACCAAGTCGCCGTCAACAACAGAAGAGATTTCCTGGCCCACGCGCTGGGCAGCTCTGGTTGCATCTTCTATTTTGACGAAAAGCGCTTCTGTGCGTTTTTCGCTGTTGGTCAACGCGGATGTCTGATGATCAAAGAGAGATTGGATATAATTGCGCTGCTCCTGCAACGAAGCGCTGAAAGCAGCCATATTGCGTGTCTGATCCTCGTAGGCGGCAGACATTTGCGCGAAAGTACCGAGGCTTTCTTCAGCACTAGCGTGGAATTCTCGTGCTTGTCTGTGGAAAGCGTCCGTGATCGCCGCGATATGATTATCCAGCGTATCAGGTAAGATTTGCACCTTCTTTAGGCTGTCGATCTTCTGCGCGAGCAACAATCGGCTATGACGTTCTTTGGATCTTGTGACTAACAAAGACCAAATTAAAACCAGCGGTAAAAACACACCAGTCAAAATCATCCCTTGATCGCCGATCGCGAGCTGAGAAAGATTTCCGATGCCAACAGAGTTGTGAAGATACCAGCCGCAGAGGCCTAACCAAAAAGCACTTGCGAACAGTCCAAGGGCGCGCGTGATCCCAAACATAATTTCATTCCATCAAATCAAGAGCCCGCTTTCCAACAATCACAGACTAAAATGTCCTCAGTGACTGCCTTCGTTCAAGGCCAAATATCCCGGTGTTTCCACCAATCAAAAAAAAGTAAAACAGCTAAGAAAATAAAAAATTTAGCTATTTCCGACTCGGAGAATAACAAAGGAATTCGAATCTGGCAATGGATTCGTTTCGATTACGAATCGAAATCTAGGGAGGGTAGCCCTTCACGGCAGAGGCACAAAATTTGGTATATTTAGTGGCCTTCCAATATGAATTTAGAGTCGCCTCACCAGATATAGACCAAGGGCTGGCTCACAGAGCAAACATTGGCATCACATAGTCCGGCAAATGATCATAGGCTGCTGCAACTTTGGAAAATGCTCCTTGAGAAGGCTGTTCTCCGGCCTTAATCCCCATAGGTTCAGCGTAGATACCGCCTGCGATAAAAACAGAAGACAGGCCCGCGTTCTTTGCGCCGTGGACGTCTGTTTTTAGCGAGTCACCAACGCCGACGACTTTCGGGCTAAAGGGAAGCTCCATCATTTCACAGCAAGTCCTGTAGACAGACTCATAAGGTTTGCCGTGATAGCGAACTTCCGCTCCGAGGCCTTCATAGAACTCGGCCAATGTACCAGCACAGATCTCTCTGTTAGTACCGCGAATAACAACCAAGTCTGGATTAGCGCAGATCATTGGCAAGGATCTCGAGGCCGCCGCTTCTAAGACCTGACGGTAATCTTCCACCTGATGGGCCGAATCTGTTGTCCCTGTAAGAAGAACGAATTCCGCTTCCTTAACGTTGTCAGTGAACTCAGTATTGGCCAAATCTTCACGCATATCTGAGTCTTTGTCGGCCCCGCCTTTGCCGATATGATAAGCGACACGTCCAAGCTTAGAGTACCAAACATCAGTCCGGTTCTTCATAGACAGCCAAGTTTCTTCTCCCGACGTCAGAATATGATCATAAAGATCATCATCAACGCCCATCTCGCGAAGCTTAGCAACTGTAGAATGAACACGTCTTGGCGCGTTCGAAAGCAGAGTGACGGGCTTTCCGGAACGGCGAAGCTCCTTCATACAATCAACAGAGCCCGGCAATGGTTCCACGCCATTATGGATTACACCCCATAGATCAAGAATGAAGCCGTCGAATTCATCAATGATCGCCGCAAATCCATCGCAAAACTTCACGTCACTATTTTTCAGTGTAGAGTTCACATTAAGCCCTTTTTTTAATTAGATTGCGGCTGTGCCAACGGCCTCATTGACCGAAGAAAAACCGTCTTTTTGTACCAGCGTAGACAAGCCCTCGACAACGTCGCCGACGACTTTGGGTCCTTGAACGGCCATTGCAGTATAGAGTTGAACTAAACTGGCTCCAGCCTTTATTTTTGTATAGGCGTCTTCAGCTGAGGTGATACCGCCAACTCCGACCAAGGGCGTAGAGCCCTGAAGAAGTTTGTAGAACCTCCCAAGCGCTAGATTAGCAATTGGTAAAAGCGGCTGCCCTGACAAGCCACCCGCCAGTCGATGGGCGGACTTACGCAAGACATCGGGTCTTTGCAGTGTTGTGTTTCCCACAACGAGTGCATCGACTTTGTAATCAGCGATAACACTAACTACACCTTCAACGTCTTCTTCTGTTAAGTCTGGGGCAACCTTGAGCCAAAGTGGCGGCAGATGCTTTAGCTTTGACCGTTCTGTTAAAACAGCATCCAACAAAGGAATAAGCTTCTCTGGTGACTGTTCACCTCTAAGGCCCGGCGTGTTGGGTGAGGAAACATTCACCACCAAATAGTCGGCGTATTCGCCTAAGCCTTTTACACCGAGAACATAGTCATCCAGCGCGTTCTCAGTTTCTTTGTTCTTGCCTAGGTTCACACCCAACGGCGGCAAAGAAAGCGATGACCCACGCAATTGGCTCAGTTTGCCAGCCGCGTAATCAAGGCCTTTGGAATTAAAGCCGTAGCGATTGATGACAGCACCATTCTCCGGAATGCGAAAGACACGTGGCCTTGGATTGCCGGGCTGTGGTTCAGGTGTGATGGAACCAACTTCTAGAAAACCAAATGCCATTTTGGCCAAGCCGGATACGGCATCAGCATCTTTATCAAACCCAGCGGCCAACCCAAGAGGATTATCCAGCGTGAGGCCGGAGACTTTACAGGCCAGGTTTGGATAATGGCGTTGTTGTGTAGCAATCAAGCCTTTGCTCAATCCCCAAACGGCTAACTTGTGAGCCTTTTCAGCCTCAATGCGTTTGGCGAGCTGAAAGCCCATTTGACCAGGACAGACCATCAAGCAATCTCTTCGGGAAAGACATGCAAACCGTCTGCGCCGAGAGGCAATGGCCTAACCGAGCTGGCTTTCGCCGGGTCCAGCTTGCCATAGATATGAGGGAAAAGTGCAACCTTGCCCTCCCATTTTAGCTCATCACCAAACAAAGAAGTCTCATAGCAAATCAGCAACAGATCTGTTTGACCGGCGCGATGCTTACTGGCGGAACCTCTAATTTGCTCAGCAGCCGAGAAATGAATGAAGCCGTCACGCAGATCATCCGGCGAGCCCGCGTAGGCGCCAGATTTTTGGGCTGCTCGCCAATCGGCTTCATGGGCCATGTGATATATGAATTTTGGGTGATTCATCATGGCGTCTATATGACGGCCATTGATCCAGATTGCAAGCCAAGGCATACTTGCAATCTTAATCAAACAGCTTATCTGCAAAGCAGAAAAGACATGAGGTAAACAAGCAATGGCAATTGACGGCAAGGCAGTGCATTTTTTTGAGGGCGAGTGGATCGAAGGCAACCCACCGTTGATCAATCCTATGAGCCACGCCACCTGGATGGGGAACGCCGTGTTTGATGGTGCTCGCTACTTCGACGGTATGTCACCCGATTTGGATCTCCATTGCGCCCGCGTTGTTAGGTCAGCCACAACAATGGGTCTCGATTGCCCTTATTCCGCCGGTGAAATCGAGGAAATGGCGCATGAGGCCATCAAGCGCATTGATACAGATGAGGCACTCTACATCCGCCCCATGGTTTGGGGCGACTCAGGCTTCATCTCTCCAGACCCTGCTACCACAAAATTCATAATGTCTGTGATCGAGTCGCCGATGCCAAGCGCCAGCGAAGGGTCGAAAGTCTGTCTTTCCTCCTTCAAACGCCCATTCCAAGACACCGCGCCAACAGATGCGAAGGCCGCTTGCCTCTACCCTAATGGCGCTCGGGCCATTCGCGAGGCTCAGGCGAAAGGTTTTGGTAACGCAATCATGCTCGACACAGAAGGTTTCGTCTCTGAAACCGCAACGTCTAACATTTGGCTCGTCAAAGATGGAGCCGCCCATACACCAAAGCCAAATGGCACTTTCCTGAATGGCATCACAAGACAACGCATGATCAAGCTTTTTGAAAAGGCTGGTATTCCCGTTCACGAACGTTCAATGAAGTTTGAAGAGTTCCTGACAGCAGACGAAGTCTTCACTTCCGGCAACTTCGGTAAAGTCTCACCCATTATCCAAGTTGAAGATCAGTCATACCAACCCGGCCCTATCGCCGCTAAAGCGCGCGAAATCTACTGGGACTATGCCTCAGAAGGTAAATCATCATGATTTTCGGTAAGAAAAAAGCGCCTACCGCCCTCCTCATGAAGGAAGCGACGAAGGCTGATATCGACTTCATTGTTCGCCAAGAAGCACGTGAAGAGATCGGTGAGTGGTTGTTGCCTGCCACTAAGCAAGATCATCTTGCTTGGCGACGAGACCCTGATTACCGCTATGAAATTCTCTTCAATGAAGAAGAACAGCCACTAGGGTATGCCATTATCAAAGGGTTCGAAAACCCTCACCAGTCGCTCGAGCTGATGCGCATCGCCGTTGCTACCCCCGGAAAGGGCATTGGAAAACCCTTCTTGACGAAGCTCGTTGATCGAGCATTCACCGAATGGGGCGCTCACCGTTTCTGGCTTGACCTCTTTGAAGACAACATGCGTGCTGAGAAACTTTACCGCAAA
>CAJQQJ010000338.1 GCA_905480445.1 uncultured Alphaproteobacteria bacterium
ACAAAACTGAGAGCTTAACACTGGCGGACTTTTACTCCGGCCACAGCAGAAATATTCCGCCGCTTCAGTGGTGGATTATTGCACCGGCGTTCTCATCATGTCCTTATCATCAACCGCGTCCTCAGCAAGTTTTCTGAAATGGACCTCTCGCTCAGTTCTGACAAAAAAGTCCTTCTGAAGCCGAAGTTCGTCAAGAACCGCTAGACATTCTTCCCCAATGTCGGAATGTGAGCCACCTACCCTGGCAGTCAATTCTTCCCAAACCAAGCTATGTTCAAAATCGTAGTCAGATTCACTTTTTTTGCTACGGCCCTCTGCCATTGTTTGAAGCATCAAAACAGCATCATTGCGTTTGAGATCAACGCAACCCGACTGCAACCAGTTCTTCAAATTTTCTGTTTCACAGTCATTCAGAATGGACCCTGTCTCATCCAAAACAGCTTGCCAAGTTCTTGATCGGTAATGAAGGTTTTTAGCCCGTTCAATCAGCATCGCGCCCTGGCTTATTGATACCGTCTGACATGCGACAGCCTCCTCAATCGTGGCCCTTATCGACACCATTGGCTCACTTAGGCAAACATATCCGATTTCTGCAGGCCCATGGACGATAGCAACTTCATCGTCATCCTCTAGTATGTCATCTCGGTAGTCTTCATAGATCTTCCCGACCCCAATCATGCCAAAGGCATCTAGTTCAGCCGCTCGCAGTGCTCCCATCGAGGCACTACCAAAAACCTGAACGCCCTTCGCTATGGCCCAGAGAATTTCTTTGTGCCAGACAGAGGGCACACCATCGAAATAGCCATCAATAATCCCAATAGTCTCAGCGCCATCAAGGCAAGCCTTGTAAACATCCCCCTGAGCAACTGGCCCTCTACATTCTGCCTCTAGAATTTGGCTCACATCATCTGCACTAATTGTAGGGCCAGCAAAGATAATCGTCTTCATGAAAAGGCTTCCATGAACTTTTGAGCGCGCGCTCCTGGACTATAGCTGTCATCGTCGTGAGGCGCTTCCAGGCCAGGAATAACCACCCTGACAACCGCGATGCCAATGTTTGGTTTCGATAGATCGACAGCGACGACTTGAGCACAACCAACATCGGATAGTTTTGTCAGCAGATGTCTTTGATCTTCTTCAAAGGTCTCTGAATCGAAATGAGGGCTGTCCAAGAAACTCCGCTGCCCTTGCCCCTCTGAAATGAGCCTGCAAACATAGTCACATTTTTCCTTCAAAGCAGCCTGCGTAAACTCTTCTGGATTGAGATCATCTCGGGAGCCCGAAATATAAGTCAACCTAGTTTGAACAGCTTCCGTTAGTGCCCGCAACAGTGCTATCCCACGATGATTGTGACAACCATCCCCAATCCCTATATGCCCATTGTCTTCGTCCTTATCGACGATCATGCAACGGAACGTTGCTATCCCAACGTCAGAAGTTAAATCCCAAATTCCAAAATCTATCCTTGCGGCTTCAAAACGTCGGATCACTTCCTGACAAAGGGGATCAGAAACAGTAGATGGATCAACGCGCGTTTTCTTTCGAAGATTTGGGGACAACATTTGCCATAAGCTGATAGCATCGCGTTCAATGACTTCACAAATAGCATGGCACGTTGCCTCAATCAGATGGTTACCAGAAGCCAGCCCATTTGTGCTGCAAGAAAAACACCCAGAACCAGATGGCCGCGGCACTGTATAATCTGTGTGGATCATCTCATAAGGCAACCATTGCGGTTCTTCCGTTAGAAGGTTTCGCCCTTCGATCCACAAAATTCTTTTGGTTTTGGTGAACGGTGTGTCGACCACAGCTGGAAGCCGTTCCACGTCAACAACCAACACTTCATCAACCAAGTCATTGTAGCTTGCATGTCTAAGAGGCAGAGAAACACGTTCCGCGTGCCAGGTTTCTATTGCCTCCATGACACCAGACACTTTAGCCGCCATTAATGACAGTCCTTTGCCCTGAGAAACTGAGACCGACCGAGAGTTAGGTCGACTGACCATAATCACAGGAATCGAAATACGATCAAGGCCAGTCACATTGGCAATTCTCGTAATGCCCATGCGTTTTAGAAAAGGCTTCACTCGAGCAAAAGTTTGTTCCGTACTAATCGCTCTATGTGTGTCTTCTCGATATGCTTTTCGGACTTCTTGAACCATTCAATTGACCCAGTGGTTGACCTAGTGATTAACGCCGTTCAGCAAACTTAAAATAGAGACAATGACTGAGGAAACCACTGTGATTGTTTGGACCGACAACACTTTCACCTAGAATGACGAGTTGGTGCCAGCAATTGCTGGGCGGATATTGGCTTTAGCACGAAAATGGCTTGGAAATTTGCGTTAAAACCAGTACTCGGCATTTCTAACTAAACAAATATTCAATTCTCCCAAGTCGAGGTAATGACATGAGTTATGCACTAATAATACATGGTGGCGCAGGTGCACAGCCAGACTTCGATTATACGGAACAACGCAAGCATTTGAATGAATTAATTCTCACTGGTCAGCAATTACTCGAGGCAGGAACGAAAGCGGTCGACGTCGTTGATCAAATGGTTAGCAGTCTTGAAGCCTCAGGGTTGTATGTCGCCGGTAAAGGTTCCGCCCCAAACACAGCTGGAGTGGTCGAGCTCGACGCAAGCATCATGGATGGCAGCTCACGTGCGGCTGGAGCAGTTGCTGCAACTCCAAACTTGGTGCACCCGATCAAGGCAGCGCGTGCTGTCATGGATGACGGCCAGCATGTTATGATGTCTGGCGAGGGTGCAAAGGCTTTTGCGATGGCAAATGGCCTTAAATCGGTTAATGATCCTGACGCTTACTACAGCGAACATGAGAAGCATGGCTCAGGCGGTGGCGAAGAGAACGGCAGTCATGGAACCGTTGGAGCGGTCGCCATGGATCTGAATGGAAATTTGGCTGCAGGCACATCGACGGGTGGAACGTTCAACAAACGTCCTGGCCGCGTCGGCGACACCCCACTGATTGGTGCAGGAACCTGGGCAGATAACCTCGTTGCGGTCTCATGCACCGGTGTTGGCGAGATGTTTATCCAAACGGCTGCTGCTCACGATGTTGCTGCCCGTATGCGATACGCCGGAACCACACTCGACGTGGCGACACGTGAAACTCTAGACAACGTCAAAAAGCTAGGCGGCGATGGCGGCCTCATTGCAATTGATCACAAGGGTCACATTACCATGCCTTACAACTCTCTCGGCATGAAACGTGCATTTGTATCAAGCGAACTAGAAGCGACAGTTAGAATTTTTGAGCGAGAAGACCTCTAAGCAAAACTAGGCAATCTTGGGACCACGTCGCCAGCCTGCCAGTTTGCGTTCTTCAGATTGTTAATCAAGGACAATGCTTGCTTACGGTTACCATGTAACAGCAACACTAGAAAGTCACCGTCTTCTGCCCATTCCAGAGCAGCATAGACAGCGTCCATCTCGCTGTCCGTTATCAACATAGCCTCTTGGTCTACACCGAGGCTTTCTAGTCTGCTGGCAATAATCGCAGGAACTTCGCCTGGTTCACGCCCACGTATCTTTGACTCTAGTTCTTTGACGATGAACATGTCTGGTCCGATCCCCCAAATAACCTCTACCGTCTCTTCAATATCACTATCACTTCTGTCTCCTGCCTGACCTACAATAAAGGCTTTGCGTTTAGAAGGTATGGCTTTGATTGCTTCGCCCAGCGCCAAGAGTCCGTGAGGGTTATGCGCGAAATCAACAAGCAGGCGAACGCCACCAATTTCTAAGAAGTTACTACGCCCAGGGTTTTCTTCCGGTGTGCTTTGAAAAGAAGCCAACGCTTTTGTCATCGCTGGCACCGGCAAATCGAACGCCGCGGCAATCGCGATAGCCGCCAGGGCATTTGAGACATTGAACTTCGCGGCGCCGTTCAACCCCGGTGGAAAGTCGACAACCGGAAGAACTGCAGACAGGTCGCCATTGCGAGCAAGCATCATAGATCCATCACGCACAAATACGGCATGCCCACCAGCATTGATCCATGCCTTAAGCGCCCCCTCGTCAAAGTCTAGACCGTACCAGGTGATGTCGCCAGAAAACCGTCCTGCACGATTAACGACCTCTGGGTCATCGTTGTTCAGGATTAACTTGCCACCAGGCTTAACGGCCTCGGCCAACAGGAATTTGGCGTCAGCAAGAGAGGAGACATCAGTAATGCCGTAAGTGCCTAAATGGTCTGCAGCTACATTGGTAATCAAACAAATATCGGCCTGGGCAATCGGTAGGCCACGACGCATCATGCCGCCGCGTGCGGCCTCAATGATTGCCACATCAGCACGCTGGTCACGGACAGCAAGTTTCGCACCCGCTGGGCCAGAGTAATCCCCTTCATCCAGAACATCATCGCCAACTTTGACCCAATCGCTGGAAGAAAGCCCAACAGTCAACCCGGCCTCTTGCCCAATGGCGGCCGCAAGTCTCACGGTTGTCGATTTACCATTGGTTCCGGTGACCATCGCCAAGGGAATGTCATGGATTGTCGACCAATCAAGGGATTGAACCGAAGGCAGCTCATCATTTGGCCAAGACTGGCTGCCTTTGCCTAGGCCAAGTGTTACAGTGCCATCGTCACCCAGAAATGACACGCCATGCTCTTCGGCTGCTTTACAGATAGCCAACACATCAGGGTTGGCTTCTTCTGCAATCTCCTGCCTAAACTTTTCAACTGCTACTGAAAAATCATTGGTAGAAATCTCTTCCGACAGTTCCTTTTCAAGGCATTCCCACACATACTCAATCATGTCAGTTGCCGTGAACAAAGCGTCACGTGGTGCAGAAACAAACAGAGTTATGCCACCAGGGTATGAGCGTATAGCCACGACTTCGTCCAGCCAACCAACCGCATCGAGCAATTCCCGCATGCGCTGCTGCCAAAGACTACCAACAACCGATTTGACCGCATCTGGTACTTCTGCTTCCGCAGCTGCGCCTGTTTCATCCATCAGGAAATTCACGCCAGTCAAGCGACGTACATCAGTTAGTTTCATGTCAATACGCCCTAGTCTGATTCTTCCGGTTCTGTCGCGAGGCGAACGCCTCTGCTGTCCCGTACCATATGCATCCCACCGGACAAGACCAACTCAGGAATATCTGGAGCGTCCTCAACCGCTGTCGCTGTGCTCATAACATCATCGGTCTGCTTGACAACCACTTGCTGGGGCGGTGTCGCAACTGTTAACTCAATCGATGCCTCATCGTCGTTCTCTTCCTGAGGGCGATTGAAGTAGATGATCTGTTTCCAAGTTCTTGTAATTTCGTCACCGAACACCAATACAAGATCCCCGGCTTCCGCCATGTTCAGCGCAGCATCAACTGCTTTCTCTTCTTCTGGAATGACAGAAATAGCATCTGCAGACACACCATTTTCCAAAAGAGCCTTTTCGAGAATTTTCGGTACTTCGTTCGCCTCACGGCCCCGCAAACTATCATCGCGACGACAAATGTAGTGATCAAAATGACCGGCAACTATTCCAGCTGCTTCAATCATGTCCTCGTTTCTACGGTCACCCGGCAATGTAAAGACGACGATACGTTTGCCGTCCGGAGCCAACGCATCCGAGAGTTTCGTCATTGCGTCAATGGCAGCAGGATTATGACCGTAGTCGAGAATGACTTTGAAAGGATGCTCGTCAAACACATTCATACGACCAGGTGCCTGGAAGTATGAGGATGCGAAAGTGCGAAGGCCATGACGGATGTCCTCTAGACCGATCCCCTGGCTGAAACATATGCCAGCGGCGAAGAGCGCGTTTTGCACATTATGCATGGCCTTACCGTCCAGCGTGGCGGGTATCAGATGTGTCCAGATCAGTGGGATATGCGCGTTGTTGTCATAGATCGTAATCATATGACCGTTCATACCCTGCTCCAGAACCACAGCGCGGCCACCCGCACGAACATGTTCGCGAACCAAAGGATGACTGGCATTCATAGTAATATAGCAAAGGTTCCTTGCCTTGGTATGTTCTGCCATTCTTAGACAAAGCTCGTCATCGGCATTGAGGACTGCTGTATCTTTAGCAACCTCGACCACAATTTGTTTTACTCTCGCCAGATCCTCAAGTGTGTCGACACCTTTAAGGCCCAGATGGTCAGCAGCAATGTTAAGAACGGCCCCTGTATCGCAATTCTCATAACCAAGCCCCCGCCTTAGCAAACCACCCCGTGCTGTCTCCAATACCGCAGCGTTCACCGTCGGATCGCGCAGGATCATCTGTGCAGCCATCGGTCCTGTCAGATCGCCTTTAACACTCAGATTACCATCGATATAAACGCCGTCTGTCGTCGCCAAGCCAACGGTTGCTCCGGTCAGCTTGTAGATATGGGCAACCATTCTTGACGTGGTTGTCTTACCGTTTGTGCCAGTAATAGATATGACCGGAATCCGGCTTGGTGTAGCTGGAGGGAACAACATGTCCATGACGGCACCGGCAACGTCGCGAGGCTTCCCTTCACTGGGTGCCACATGCATTCTAAAGCCGGGAGCAGCATTGATTTCACAAATCGCGGCACCATTGTCTTTGTAAGATTTTGAGATATCAGCAGACAAGAAATCAACGCCGCCAACATCAAGACCAATCGCCATGACGGCTCGAACGGCCATGTCCCGGTTATCAGGGTGGACGATGTCAGTCACATCGATCGCAGTACCACCGGTTGAAAGGTTAGCTGTTGAGCGAAGGAAAACCCATTCCTCATCCTTGGGCACGGTGTTTTCATCATAGCCAAGCCTTTCGAGGTGCTGTAACGCGTCTCTATCCAGTTCAATACGCGTCAGCGCTTTCTCATGGCCAACGCCACGACGTGGATCTGCGTTAACCTCATCCAGCAGTTCTTTCACGGTTCGCTTGCCGTCGCCTACGATGTGCCCCGGCACACGCTTAGAGACAGCGACCAACGAACCGTTCACTACAAGCATGCGATGGTCCAGTCCTTGAATATAGGATTCTACAATGACACTTCGGCCGCGTTTATTGCTCTTCTGAGCAACACCAAAGGCCTCAGACACTGAAGTTTCATCCATTAGACCAATGGATATGCCGCGACCGTGATTACCATCAACAGGCTTCACGACAACTGGATAACCAATTCTTCTGGCAGCTTTTGCTGCGGCTTCGGGATCAGATGCCAAAGTCTGGCGTGGCACTGGCAGGCCTAGATCGCCCAGAATTTTGTTGGTTTCTTCTTTGTCGGAAGCCAACTCAACGGCAATGTAATGTGTTTCGCTCGTAATTGTTGCTTGAATACGTTTTTGATAGCGACCGTGGCCGAGCTGGATCAGACTGTATTCGTTCAAACGCATCCAGGGAATATCGCGATCTCGCGCTGCTTGTACAAGTGATTGAGTACTAGGGCCGAGAGCTCTGCGTTGCGCTGAGCGAATAAAGTCTTCACAGGCTTCGTTGAAATCAAAATCTTCAACCTTTTCGCCTGGTTGGACAAGTTCATCCGGCAGCAAGTGGCGAAGAAGATCGATGGCAAGTTGCCCTGCTTGCAAACCGACTTGTTCTTCCTCAAACTGATAGATCATGTTGTAAACGCCGTGCTCGCCTGCACCGCGCGTTTTGCCGAAAGTTACTGTTGAACCGGCTACGTTTTGTAATTCAATGGCGACATGTTCCCAGATGTGTCCCATCCAGGTACCCTCGCCCTCCGTCAATCGCCTGACAAAGCCGCCAGGTTTGCCGTAAGAGCAACCATGTTCATGTAAGCCCGGCAGAGCGTCTAGCAAAGGTTGGAAAAAATTGGGGCCAAGTTTGCCAGAAGGCCAGTCTTCCAAAATACCCAAATCGACCTGATGTCGAATAACCGGAAACAACGCATAGACATTGGGTCCACGAAATACCGACGTTTCCAGAATCTTCACAAAGTCTCGCTTTCCACCCAGCTGAACCAGGTAATTTTTTAGTTTTCCGCGGGCGTGGCCTGATTGGTTTTCAGATCATATTTGTCGCCTGCCAAAAGAATATGGAGTTTTACCCCAATAAGACTAACTGGCTTGCCTTGCTTGACGTCCGCCATAGACGAATGCTGCAAATCGGTCGGATCAACAATCGTCAAACCACCGCTGCCCAAAACCTCGAT
>CAJQQJ010000339.1 GCA_905480445.1 uncultured Alphaproteobacteria bacterium
AGCGGTGGGCGCTGCATTTGGATTGCCCGTCGGTTACTGCGATGAAAATGAAGCTTGTGCGGTTTTTCGGAGATAACCAGAATCTTCCCAATTGAAATTGGTCTGGAAAAAATCCCAATAAATTGAACTTGTTTAAACCACTTGGCGCGCTTATCTGATCATCAAGGGACTGAAAAATCTTTAATACTGTCATCCCGAGCGCAGTATGCTGCGAATCAAAGTTAAGAGGAAAACATGGAACAGAAAACCAACTTTTACATAAATGGTGCTTGGGTTGCGCCGGCCGAACCAAGAGAAATGGCTGTTATTAATCCGGCGACCGAAGAAGCGTTCGCAACAATCTCTCTGGGTTCGAAAGTTGACGTTGACAAGGCTGTTGCCGCTGCACGCACTGCCTTTGAAAGCTACAGCCAGTCCTCAGTTGAAGAGCGCGTCGAACTGTTGACTAAACTTGCTGAAGTTTATGGCAATCGCTCTGATGAAATGGCAAAGGCCATCTCTTCAGAGATGGGCGCGCCTATGACATTAGCTACAACGGCTCAGGCTGCCGCTGGACGTGGTCATATCAAAGCTTTCATTCGTGCCTTGAAAGAGTTTCAGTTTGAGCACCCATTCAATGACCAGGGTGAACAAATTGTGCATGAAGCCATTGGCGTTTGTGGTTTGATCACACCTTGGAATTGGCCAATGAATCAAGTTGCTTTGAAAGTCGCGCCGGCTCTGGGTGTTGGCTGTACGGTTCTTTTGAAGCCAAGCGAGATCGCACCGACATCTTCCATGCTTTTTGCTGAGTTCATTGACGAAGCTGGTTTCCCAGCCGGTACTTTCAACCTTGTTAACGGCGATGGCCCATCAGTCGGCGAAGCAATGTCAGCGCACCCTGACATCGACATGATGTCCTTCACTGGTTCCACACGCGCCGGTAAAGCTGTCACGATTGCCTCCGCCGATAGTGTCAAACGTGTAAGTCTTGAGCTTGGTGGCAAGTCCCCAAACATCGTTTTTGCAGATGCTGACGTTGAGCGTGCCGTTAAGACAGGCGTCTTGCATTGCATGAACAACACTGGCCAGTCTTGTAATGCCCCAACGCGCATGTTGGTTGAACGCCCTGTTTATGACCAAGCGGTTGAGGTTGCAAAAGCGACTGCAGCCAAGATCCAATCCGGCAATCCTGCAGAGGAAGGCCGTCATATGGGCCCTCTTGTCAGCGAAATGCAGTTCAACAAGGTGCAGGGTCTGATCGAAGAGGGTGTTAAAGAAGGTGCCAAATTGATTGCTGGTGGTCCCGGTCGCCCAGAAGGTTTCAAGAAGGGCTACTTTGTTAAGCCAACGATCTTTGCCGATGTGAACAACGAGATGACGATTGCTCGTGAAGAGGTCTTTGGTCCGGTTCTGGCGATGATCCCCTTTGAAGGTGAAGCAGAAGCGGTTCAGATCGCCAATGACACGCCTTACGGTTTGGCAGCCTACCTTAGTTCTGGTGATCCAGCCAAAGCGAACCGTGTTGCTAAGAAGCTCCGTGCTGGCATGGTGATGATTAACGGTGCGAACCGACCAGCAGGCAGCCCATTTGGTGGCTACAAACAGTCTGGTAATGGCCGCGAAGGTGGCAAGTGGGGTCTGGAAGACTTCCTTGAAGTCAAAGCCGTGAGTGGATACGCGCAAGCCGCTGAATAAACACGCAGTGACGCCTAAGACTACTAAGCTCCCTACCGAAAGGCGGGGGGCTTTTTTTTAGTCTCTCCAAAAACTTGGTAGCAGAATGACTAAAACTGAAAAGAGCTCTAAGCGACCCAGTAACATCCCCGCTGACATAGCCCATTTGGCGCTGTCTGGAAGCGTTGAGAAGTTGCCGTTGGGACCGATGACGTCCCCCAGTCCTGGGCCAACGTTCGCGACTGCTGTCGCCGCTCCCGTGATGGCTGTTACTAGATCCAATCCACAAGCCCCTAAAATCAATGCCAATACTGCGAAGGTTGAGATGAAGAGGCAGAAGAATCCCATGACCGACGTCGGCACGTCCTCAGGCATTGGTTTGCCGTTGTAGTAAGGAATGAAGATGCCGTTGGGTTGTACCAGGCGGCTCATTTGTACTCTGGCAGCAGCAAAGAGGACTTGGAACCGGAAGATTTTGATGCCGCAGGTTGTCGACCCAGCGCAGCCACCAATGAACATAACAATGAACATCAGTGCCACCGCAAATCCGCCCCAGGAGCCGTAATCAGCTGTTGAATAGCCTGTTCCGGTCATAATGGAGGTGACGTTGAAGGCCGAAAGTCGAATTGCATAACCTAGATTATAATCTTGCGACCATACTAACCAAATAATCATTGACCCTACAGCGGCGCCCAAGACCGTTAGAAAAGTTCCGATCTGACCGTCTTCGAAAAAGGGTTTGATACCAACTCGCAATGCCACCAAAAAGACAGCAAAGGGCAGACTGCCTATGATCATCAACCCAATGACTATCCAATCGATAAGTGGGCTGTTGAAATATCCGATCGAGGCGTCATGGCTTGAAAAGCCACCGGTCGCCAGAGAAGTCATGGCATGAATGACAGCGTCGAAAGGGCCCATACCCGCTAACCACAACAAAATGGCGCCAATGGCAGTACAGGCGCAGTAAAGGGTCAAAATAGCGACTGCTATTTCGGCCGCGCGCGGCAGAATTTTTTCACTCTGATCGAAGGCTTCGGTTTTAAAAAGCTGCATGCCACCAACCTGGAGCATTGGCAAAAATGATACGGCCATCACGATAATACCGACACCGCCAAACCATTGAAGCAAGGCGCGCCATAGTAATATTCCATGCGGACTGTTGTCCAAATCCACCATCACAGTTGAGCCAGTTGTGGTGACACCGGACATGGACTCGAAAAAAGCGTCTGCTAGACTTAAACCGTCAACTGCCAAGAGAAACGGAAGTGATCCAAATATAGCAATCGTAAGCCAGATCGCCACTGTCATGACAAAGGCTTCCTTAAGGGAGATACTTGCCTTCTTGCCCTGCGTTGTCAGGAGCAGAGCGCCACCAATGAACAATGTGATAAAAGCCGACGCTAAAAAGGCTTGCCAATCCAACGATCGATCAGCCAGAGCGATGAGAGAAGTCATCGTCATCGCTATGGCTAGAATGATCATTAAGACCCCCACGATGAAGGCGACAGGTCTGAGATCCATTGAGATGCCTCTTTGTCTTCTTAGCTTTAATCCGGCAGACTACTGCCTATTCTTAGCGAAGAACGGTTAGCAAATCTTGTGTGAAGCCGACATGGAAGGTGATTTATACAGGAGAGGCTTGGCTACTGACAGTCCCTAAAGCGTGGAACAACGTCTGGCGAACTTCTTCATCGCTCTTAAACAAGCCGGTTAGCTTGCAGGTCACCATTGAAACGTCGCCTTTGTGAACGCCTCTGGTCTTCATGCAATGATGTTCGGCTTCGACATAGACCGCGACACCCCTTGGACTAAGGGCTGCGTTCATCGCGTCCGCTATTTGGGCTGTCATCTTTTCTTGCACCTGCAAACGCTTGGCAAAAGCATTGACGATTCGTGCCATTTTGGAAATCCCAACAACGCGGCCATTGGGCAAGTAGGCAACATGGACCTTGCCAATAATTGGCGCCATATGATGTTCACAGTGCGATTCAAAGGCAATGTCTTTTAACAAGACAATGTCATTGTAACCTTCAACTTCTCTGAAGGTCCTTGATAGCAAGTCGACGGGATCTTGTTTGTAGCCTGCAAAGTGCTCTTCGAAAGCCCGTGCAACACGCGCTGGCGTGTCAACGAGACCTTCGCGCTCGGGATTGTCCCCAGCCCAGGCCAGAAGTGTTTTGACGGCGGCTTCAGCTTCTTCACGACTGGGGCGCTCAATGTTGTTTTCATTGCCAATCTGAGCGAGAGAGTCGGTTGCAACCGATTGGGCGGAATGGATGTTATGAACAATGCTCATTGAGGTTTCTAACGATGGTTGTGAAGAAGTAAAAGGTGAAGAATCTAGTTAACAGCCTGATGACTGTATGGACTATCTAGAGAAAAGGCTGGAATGGTCACGTCGAAAAATGTTCCGTCTCCGTCTTGCATCTCATATTTTCCGGCCATGAAGCCGGAAGAAGTATCAAGCGGTGTGCCGCTCTCATATTGGAACGAATCACCGGGCCTTAATTTAGGCTGCTCCCCGACTACACCTTCTCCCTGGACCTCGGTCAGAAGGCCATAGGCATTTGTGATTTTCCATTCTCGATTGATCAACTGGACTGTTCCAGAACTGTTATTTTCAATCGTCACACGGTAAGCCCAAACGAAATGCGCGTTTTCCGGCTCCGATTGATCTTCAAGAAAGAAAGGCTCAACCGTGATCTCGATCCCTTTAGTGGTCTCGGAATACATGAACTATCGCTAGCCTCTTGTGGACGATCATTTCTAGATAAATAGGAAAGTTTCTAAAATTTTCCATAAAAATCTGAAATTTTTTGATTAGGGATGAAAAAATGGCTGTCCGAATAACGAACAGCCATTTTTTTTAACTCTCGCTTCGTGAGAAGCGATTGCTAACTTTGCTTAGTTGATCGCGATGAATTCAACGCGACGGTTCATAGCACGGCCTTCAGTAGTACCGTTGTCAGCAATTGGACGAGCTTCACCAACTGAGCGTGTGCTCAGGTTGGAAGAAGTTACACCCTTAGTTACGAGGTATGAAACTACAGAGTTCGCACGACGCTTAGCAAGGCTAGCGTTGTATGAGTCAGAACCTTGTGCATCAGTGTGACCTTCGACTACAAACTTCTGACCAGAAGCTACAATAGCAGCAGCCTGGCTGTCGAGAAGAGCGCGAGCGCCTTCTTTCAAAGTTGCAGAACCAGAATCAAACAGTACGTCGCCTGTAAGACGAGCAACGACCTTAACTTTGGAAGCAGAGCTAAGGCAAGAGCCGTAGCGTGTTTGCATCGCGCCGCCGTAGCGAGTTTGCATTGCGTCGCCGTAACGTGTCTGCATTTCGCAAGAAGCGGATGCAGTCATCGCAGAAGCGGCTGAGATCAAACCGGCTGCAGCAACTGTAAGAACGATTTTCTTCATTTTTTTCGTTTCCTTAAGCAGCAATTTTACTTTTATCATGATAAAGGGCTACTAACACCGTTGTGGAGTCTTCACAATGAGCCTTGGGTTCTTGATTTTTTTTCCCCAAAGTAATCCCCTTGATCGGAAACCCCATTCCGTTTGAGTGTGCTTTTCACCCAGAAATGTATTTATCAAGCTTTCACTGAGATTGCCAGACTGAAAAAGTTGCGATCCAACCCAAAACAGCCATGAATCGGTCCAAAACAGGGTTCTTGCCCTAGGATAGTGACTTTTGCGCACTTCTTGTGGTTTTTTGGTTACAGTTTATCGGAGTTAGAATCGGAATCATTAGGCAGAATTTCGAAATAGAAGCAGCGAATTCCGAGAATCAATAGGATAATGGCCCCAGCTTGATGCATGGCACCGGCCCAAATCGGCACAATTAGCAGCAAAGTGGTCACGCCGAGAGCAGCCTGACACCAAACCCAACAGCCCAGGTGAAGCCAATGTAGACTTTTTCGATCTCTATCTTGGCTCAAATATCGTCCCAAGCAGCCCAATGTCACTAGAATCGTCGTTGTAATTGCGAGCCAACGGTGATTCCATTGGACAGCCGTTGGATTCTCGAAAATGTCGGCAAAGAAACCTCTACCGGTGGCATAGTCAACTGGCAGGATTTCACCGCCCATTAAGGGGAATGTGTTGTAAATGACACCTGCATTTAGGCCGGCGACGAAGGCTCCAGAGATGACGGTTATGCCAATCGCAGTCAAAGCGATTAAGCTGTAGGCTTTTGAATTAGAGTCGATTTTTAGGCTCTGCGCTTTGCCATGCTTTATGTTTAGGTAAAGCCAAAGCAGATAAGACAGCAAGACAAGCGCTAAGCCAAGATGGGCTGCTAACCGGTATTGACTGACATCTGTGCGGTCACCAAATCCGCTTGAGACCATGTACCATCCTAACAGGCCCTGCGCGCCACCTAAAAGGAGAGCAACAAGTAGATGTTTTTTGATCCAGCTTGGCAACCAGCCCTTCGCCCAAAAGACGACCAACGGTCCAATGTAAATCAAGCCGATTAGACGACCGAGAAAGCGATGGGCCCATTCCCACCAAAAAATGGTTTTGAATTCCGCCAACGTCATATCCGGATTGTCCCACTTATATTCGGGGATCGTCTTATAGAGCGCGAAAACACGTTCCCATTCTACCTGGCTCAAAGGTGGCAAAGTTCCCTTAATTGGAGCCCACTCCATGATGGATAGGCCCGACTCGGTCAGCCTTGTCACGGCACCAATCACAGCCATTAAGAAGATTGTAGCCACAACAAAAAGCAGCCAAAGGCAGATTGTTTGAGTTTTTGGCGAAAATTCTTGAGAATTCGAGTCGATCATATTTGGCATATCTTTGGATTCGCGCTATAGTCTAGGCGATTTGATGAACAGGTCTCTATATTAGACCACTATTAGGTTCTGGATTGTGTTTAGGGAAAGGAGGCGTCTTGTCTCATTTGTTTCCAAACAGGCCAAAACCAGATTTGAAAGCTATTGATCTATGACTAGGTTGTTTTTGACCTCTTCTTTGGCCGCCCTCACACTGTTTATTTTGGGAGGGTGCTCTGAAATTCATAAGCTTCGTGGCCAATCAACTGATGATACACAGCAGAAAGCCGTGAATTTGCCAGATAACAAGAAGCTGCCTAGCTCTGAACGTTCTGTCGAAATTGTTGCGCGTCAAGTTGGACCCTTGGGGGAACAACTCTCGGATAAGGG
>CAJQQJ010000340.1 GCA_905480445.1 uncultured Alphaproteobacteria bacterium
TCTTGTCGACTGTGCGACGGTCAATCCCAAATGAACGAGCCGCTTCACGTCGGCTCATGCCATCAATCAAAACACTGCGGCGAACACGACCATACAATTCCACTGACTTCATCCTCCCTCTGACAAAACAGAGAGCTTAACACTGGCGGACTTTTACTCCGGCCACAGCAGAAATATTCCGCCGCTTCAGTGGTGGATTATTGCACCGGCGTTCTCAATCTGCTCCGTTTCTACGCGAATCTTACCCTTCTTCGTATCTCCAACTTGTGGCGTATCATGCTTGACGATTGCCGGGATAGAGTGGCCGTAGTTGTAGACATTTCCAGGAAACAGATGTGTTGCTCCTGTCGAGAGGCAAGCACCAATTACGTTTCTGTTTAATGGTATTGCCTCTGTGTGCCAGCGTGGATAGAGCGGATTGAGGCCGTTGAAGACGACTGCACACCCCTCGACAGCCTCTATCAAGGCCGCCAAGGAACTGGCGTCAGCCGCTCTGTTTTCCACTGGCTCAGGTCCCAGGTAATGCCCCTTCCTTGTGACTGCGATGACGAACCAGCCCGCCTGATGGAATGCATTCACTGTAGTCAGACCCAAGCGGCCGTTGGCGCCCAAAATTGCGATTGTTTGCATTTCGATCTCCTGTTTGATGTCTGAAGAATAGGTATTCACATGAGTATATAAATCGTCTAAATATATATGTTTAGTATTCAAAAATGTATCGCTGCGATGAATTGGGAACTTCTGAAGATCTTTGGTGCTGTTTACGAAAGCGGTTCTTTGTCTGCTGGGGCAAAATTGTTGGGCTCCAGCCAACCAACTGTTGGACGAAACATTGACCAACTGGAAAGCCAGCTAGGGATTGTCCTCTTTGAGAGATCAAGGGAAGGACTTGCACCAACCGACGCAGCACATGAAATCGCAAGCTACGCAAAACAATTGGGTAACATCACAGACCAAATTTCCTTACTTTCTACCGGACTTGCAGAAGCGGTGGGTGGAACGGTCAGGATTACGGCCAGTCAAATGGTGGCTACTTTCGTGTTGCCCGAAATACTGAAACGATTGTTTGAAGAACAGACTTCGTTGGACGTAGAGTTGGTTTCTAGCAATCAAGTGGACAATCTTTTAAGACGCGAAGCGGACATAGCTCTGCGAATGGTGCGGCCAACACAAAATGAGCTGATCGCTAAAAAGGTAAACGAAATTCCAATCGGAGTTTTTGCTCACAAGGATTACCTAACCAAACATTCAACACCGAGTAACCCAGAAGATTTAGTAGGACATCGTATCGTTGGTTATGATCAAGCGGATATGATCATTCGAGGTTTCAAAGACTTTGGCATGGAAGTGTCAAAAGACTTCTTTACTCTGAGAACAGACGATCAAGTAGCGTCCTGGATGGCTGTCGAGACAGGGGTCGGCATCGGTTTTGGGCCGCGATTTTTAGGCAAACGAAACGGGGATCTAGTTGAAATTGACCCAGGCGCGAAACTGCCACCCTTGCCAATTTGGCTCGTAACGCACCGCGAATTGCAAACAAGCAAAAGAATAAGAACCGTCTTTGATTTTTTGAGTGATGAGCTCTCTCAAATAAATTTTTAGGCTGTTCGTTTTTGACATAGTAATGACGCAGATCAGAGCGATTGGGATCGTAACATCGCTCAAAGGGGCAATATGATTAACGGCTTGCTTTATAAGGCAAAATTCCATGCGTGAGATTATTAACTCAATTCTGGCTCTATTGATCGGCGTCGTCTTTTTGTCGATGGGCAATACGTTGCTTAACATTATTTTGCCGCTGAAAATGGAGGCTGCTGGTTACTCGACAGCTTCTTACGGTTTCTTAGGCTCGGTATTTTTTGCAGGGCTTTTGTCGGGCGCTCTGTCGGCCAAGCGGTTTATCCAGGGCGTTGGCCATATTCGCGCTTTTGCAGCCTTTGCGACTGTCTTCTCGGCTGTAGTTATTTTGCACCCACTCTTTACAGCCTATTCATTCTGGATTTTGCTGAGATTCATCGGTGGATTTTGTATTGCGGGTTTGTTTGCCGCGATTGAGGCTTGGCTCAATCAACAGAGCTCGGCGGAAAACCGTGGTAAAGTCTTAGCGATCTACTTCATGTCCAATTACATGGCCATGATTATGGGACAGTTCCTGGTGAATATCTGGGATATCGAGCAGCTGGAACCTTATTTGCTGGCTTCTCTTTTGGTCTCATTTTCCTTGTTGCCAGTCGTGATGACTCGTTTCCCCCAGCCGTCTTTTTCTGATGCTAAGCCTATGAGCCTTGTGGCACTAGCGCGTTTTTCACCGCTGGCCGTAGCGGGTTCTTTGACGGCTGGCTTTTTGCAGGGGGCACTCTATTCACTTGGGGCGCTCTATGCGACTGCATTGGGTTACAGTCTCTTGCAAACCTCCTTCTTTATGGGGGCAGTCTTCGCCGGCGCTTTGTTGGCGCAGTACCCAATCGGATACCTAGCGGACAAGTTTGACCGACGCTCTATTTTGCTTTTGGTCTTGGTGACAACTATCGTGGCCGCCTTTTTGTTAACCTTTCAAAGCCGTGTCGCACCGAGCTTTGTTCTGACACTCGTTTTGGTGACTGTCTTTGGAGGCTTCATATCTTCGATCTATCCGATTTCTCTCGCCCAGGTTTTCGATTACCTTGAGAGTGACCGATACGTCGCGGCTTCGTCTGGTTTGCTTGTTGTCTATTCGCTGGGGGCTATGTTGGGACCTCTGCTGACTGGCCCGGCTATGTCCTTGTTTGGTTACTCTAGCCTGTTCTTGCTTTCATTTTTCGTTGCATGCGGATTGACGGCCTTCACTTTGCTCAGAATGCGCAGGCGCGAGTCGCTTCCAAATGAAGAGCAGGAGGTTGTGGTGCCAGTTATGCCGGAAGCCGCAACAGTCTATACA
>CAJQQJ010000341.1 GCA_905480445.1 uncultured Alphaproteobacteria bacterium
CTTTACTTGCCCACGCCTGCGCGTGATTTGCCAGCAGCAGAAGTGGCGCTCGCTCGCGGTGAGGCCGACGCGGCCGCAGTTAAGCTCCGTCACCACAACGAGAAAATTCACAGCCGCCGTGCACCAACGGACATGTCAGCACGCGCAATCTTTGATGCCGTTGAGCAAGCGCGCTATGAAGCTATTGGTAGCCAAGATTTCCATGGGATCCGCGCCAATCTTGGCAAAGCCTTAGAAGAACGTTGTGTTACAAACAACTACCAAAGTCTATCCAATCACGAATCTGTGCCGCTGTCCGAAGTGATGCGCCTGATGGTTCGTGAAGCGCTGACCGGTGAAAAACCGCCAGAAGCAGGGCAGCACATTATCGATCTTTGGAAACCTCATCTCGACGAAAAAGTCTTTGAAGATTTGGAAGGGCTAAGCGAACACGTTGACGATCAGAACGAATTTGCTTCCGCTATTCAGGATCTGCTCGCTGACCTCAATTATGAGATCGCTGAAGGTGACGGCGACCAAGGCGACGATAACGAGGATGGCGAAGAAGGCGACACTGAAGAAGACGACGGCAACGACGACATCCGCGGTGAGTCTGCAGAGGAGCAAGACGACGATTCTTCCATGGGAATGGAAGGTGATCCAAGCGAAGAGGAGGGCGACCCTTCTGGTGAGACCGAAGAAATGTCCATGGACGACGATGCCATGGACGGTGCCTCTGAAGACGAGCCAGGTGGGCCACAAGATCTACCTCAGTCTAGCATGGGCCATAACTCTGGCAATGAGCGCCCTTATGAGGTCTTCTCAACCAAGAACGATGAGATTGTTCACGCCGACGAGCTTTGCGAAACCGAAGAACTGACACGACTGCGTGCTATGCTAGACCAGCAAGTGGCGTCGATCCAGTCCGTTATCTCAAAACTGGCTAACCGCCTGCAACGCAAGTTGATGGCGAAGCAGACAAGATCCTGGCAATTCAATCTTGAAGAAGGCCTGCTTGATACAGCACGCTTAGACCGGGTTATTTTGAACCCGACGAACGCGCTTTCCTTCAAATTGGAAAGTGATACAGAGTTCCGTGACACAGTCGTAACCCTGCTGATCGACAATTCTGGCTCAATGCGTGGCCGTCCAATTTCGACAGCTGCCATTTGCGCCGATATCCTCGCGCGCACCTTGGAACGTTGTGCAGTGAAAGTGGAAATTCTCGGCTTCACTACGAAGATGTGGAAAGGTGGACAAGCAAGAGAAACTTGGTTGAATGCCGGCAAACCTTCGAACCCTGGACGTTTGAACGACTTGCGCCACATTATTTACAAATCTGCCGACGCCCCTTGGCGCCGGGTCCGCAAGAACCTTGGTCTCATGTTGAGAGAGGGTTTGCTCAAAGAAAACATTGACGGTGAAGCCTTAGCTTGGGCTCACGAGCGTCTTATGGCTCGCCAAGAACAGCGCCGTATTTTGATGGTCATTTCTGATGGCGCGCCAATTGATGATTCTACGCTCTCTGTTAACAGCGGTAACTATCTCGAAAGACATTTGAGAGAAGTCATTGACGAGATCGAAAACAAATCACCTGTTGAGTTGGTAGCGATCGGCATCGGGCATGATGTAACGCGTTATTACAAAAAGGCCGTGACGATCGTTGATGCCGAACAGCTTGGCGGTGCCATGATGCATCACCTCGTCGAGCTTTTCGACGAGAAGCCAAGCAAAAAACGTGGTCGTGGCCGAGGTCGCCGCGCTGCTTAAGGCCATGTCGCCAGTGAAATTTCTTTCGGCTTTATCTTTGAGTCTTTTCTTCGCACTCGTCTGTGTTCAGAACCAAGTTCTTGCCGAAGATCTAAATGTCCGAAGTTCTGTTTTCCCTCAACCACCATTAACGTCAGTAAGCCCGAGACTAAGCTGGCGCGGTGGACTTAGTCTAGCGGCCTGGTCTGCTAGCTTCGGCGGCTTTAGTGGACTTCTTGTTGATGACCAAGGCAGTAGAATAACAGCGCTCACCGATAAAGCTGACTTTCTTTCTGCATCCTTGATTTACGATAGCTCAGGTGTCTTGAAGACAGTTGCACAAGCAACCGTAAAGCCCTTGTCTGTCGAGCCTTCAATCGTTCGCTTCAAGCGGTTTGATAGTGAGTCACTCACAAGGCTTGGCGATGGGTCCATCATTGTTTCTTTTGAAAGAGCGCATCGGTTTCGCCGCTACCCAGAGCTTAACCTAAACGGAACGACACTTCCCAATCCAGTGGCCATTGTTCATTCCAGCCTCAACAATGGCGTTGAGGCCGTCACTGACCTGCCGGGCAACCGTTTCTTTGCTGTGGCTGAAAAACTTCGGCGTCAAGGCGGCTACCGCGCTTGGATCTTCGATGGCAACAAGTGGGAGATTTTGGTCTACCCGCGCGATCAACGTTGGCAGGCCACAGGCGCAACAACCAGCCCTGATGGTGACAAGGTTTGGTTAACGGAACGTCGCTTTCATGGTTTCACGAAAGGATTCGAAAGTCGGATCGTCGAATTAGAGACTAACACCATACAACCCGGTGCTTTCTTAAAGCCCAAGGTTTTGGCACATTTCGGTCTCGGGACTGATCTGGGTCGGAATTTTGAGGCCATATCAGCGATTAAACGTCCAAATGGTGAAACCTGGATTTATCTAATGACGGACAATAATTTCAACCCTCTACAATCAACTTTGCTCATTGCTTTTGCTATCACGCGATAGCCAATGACGGATCAACATCGACAGTCCCATTAGGACAAGACCAAGCAGCAAGCCGACTGCTGTTTTCATCGACGTTGAAATCATCTCTGCTTGGCTAAAAATAGTCGTCGTTGTCAAGTAGCCTATTTTGTTGAAAAACTCTTGTTGATTTGAAGAGCTATCACTGATTCAATCTACCTGTAAATGCAGGGGAGATTGACGATGTTAGGACCAAAGCAAGAGGCGCAAGGCTCGTTGTTTTATGAGTTCTCGATTGATAATCATGTTCCTCAAGATCACCTGTTGCGCTCGATTGATCGTTTCGTTGATTTGTCCAGTATTCGCCCG
>CAJQQJ010000342.1 GCA_905480445.1 uncultured Alphaproteobacteria bacterium
AAAACTAACTCATTATCCGCGCCCAGCTCCGCACCCTACGGCTGCTCCACTGAACGCGGATAATGACGACTGTCCAACACCATCAAACTGGTACATTTTTACTCCGGCCAATGGTGGGTTTTTACTCCGGCGTTGACACCCACACAAACTGGTTTCCTTTGTACCAGGATTTGTACCAAGATCAGCAAAAGCCGATCAATTTGGATCAACATACATCTAATGAAAACAATATCTTAGGGACGGAGTGCCGTCTTCCTAAGAAAAAATGGTGCTGGCTGGGGGACTCGAACTCCCGACCTGATGATTACAAATCAACTGCTCTACCAACTGAGCTAAGCCAGCACAAAAACCGAACTGCGGTCTTTCAATTCAGTCGGTTCGCTTTATATTGAACCGCTGAATCGCGGCGGAACATAGCGGTGTGTCTTTCGCTTTGCAAGGCCTTAATTTCAAAAAAAATCAGATGGCAATATTTGTCCTATTGGGGAGTAAAATTACGTGAAAGCAGTCGTTTTTGAAGAGTTTGCTGGGGATTTGACAACACAGACTGTAGCGGATCCAACCCCTCGAAATGATGGGGTGGTTATAGAGCTGCTTTCTAATGGCGTTTGTCGCAGTGATTGGCACGCCTGGCAGGGACATGATCCGACTGTCAAGCTGCCACATGTGCCTGGGCACGAGGCCGTGGGACGTATTGTTGGTGTCGGCAAAGATGTTCAGAATTTCGTGGAAGGCGACTGCGTGATTGTCCCTTTCAGTTGTGGCTGTGGTGTTTGTCCAACTTGTCAAACTGGCTCCACCAATATTTGTGATGCTCCGTCTTTTGCGGGCTTCGGCAGCTGGGGGGCTTTCGCCCAGTACATGGGCGTGATTTATGCCGACACCAACTTGGTGAAGCTTCCTGAAGAGTTGTCAGCGACGGATGCAGCAAGTTTAGGGTGCAGGTTTATGACGGCCTTCTATGGTGTTGTACATAAAGCTAAAGTCAAAGCCGGAGATTGGGTAGTGGTTCACGGCTGCGGAGGGCTGGGGCTTTCAGCAATCATGATCGCTGCTACATCAGGAGCGCAAGTTATTGCTGTCGACATAGATGATGGCAAACTTGCAATGGCCGAAAAATTCGGTGCAGCGCATGTAATCAATGCAGCGAAAGACCCCAAAGTAGGACGGCCGATCCGCTCGTTGACATCAGGTGGAGCGGATGTTTCTATAGATGCTTTAGGTCATGCAACTGTCGCCTATAACTCCGTGTCTTGCTTGCGGAAGCAGGGAATTCATCTCCAGCTTGGTCTGGCGATTGGTGACGCGGTCAACATGCCAATGCCCATGCATTTAGTCACTTACAAGGAGCTGCAGCTGATAGGTTCTCTTGGAATGCCGTCTCACCTTTATCCCTCGATGCTATCCATGGTTTCAGCTGGAAAGTTTAACCCCGCTGAATTGGTGACAAAAACTGTCAATTTGGACGGAGCAATAGAAGCGCTGAAAGGGATGGGAGACTATTCGACGTCGGGTGTTGTGGTGATTGAAGATTTCAGTTGAACAAGTTTGGCGCCGACAACCATATCAGATAGATAGCCAAGAGTGTCAAAACGAACTTAAAAGTCTTCTTGAAAACTTGTTCCGGGATCATACCAGCCAGTCTTTTTCCAACAATGGCTCCGGCAAATCCCATGACGAGAGCGCAGATGATAAATGGCAACCAAGGTGCAAAGGCAAAGCCAAAGAATCCAAAGGCCACGATCTTCAGGGTATGCAATATTGTCATGCATCCGCCTATGGTTCCAATAACTGTTTGCTTATCAAGGCGGTGGCGTGGAAGCATGGCTCCAATGAAGGGACCAGCAGCACCAACAAACATTGAAATAAAACAAGCCAAAGCGCCGATTAGGATCACCATTGGATTGGGAAGCTCGCGGCCTTGTAGTTTGGGCATCCAGGTGACAAACAAAATGAATACCCCAAGCAGCAGACGGATAAGGTCAGGCGATAAGCCAACGTAAATTGAAGCGCCTACGAAGGCCCCTATCAAGGCGCCGAAGAGCACAAAGCCTAGAATCCTCCAATCCATGTAACGGATAAACAGCAGGCTCCGGCTGATGTTGGACCCAAGTTGAACAACGCCGTGAACAGGAATAATGGCCGCTGGTGGAAAAACGAGGGACATTATCCCAACCATTAAAACCCCACCACCCAATCCAAAGGCTGTGGTGATTGCTGAGGTAAAAAAAGAGGCAAGTATTATCAGGAGAATTGCGAGTTCGGAAACACCATTAGGCGTGATATATTCTAGCCAGCTCACGCGTTAAATCTTTCCAAAACAGGAGCCGTTCCGAGGTCAGACAACAGAGTTTTGTCGTCTTGATCTGCGAAAGGTTGGTTCAAGAAACTAGAGTAAGCGAGGAAAGAGATAAGAAAGTCGGTGTCTTTCGCCCATGGCGGCAAGTAGATAGGTGGTTCGATCAACTTCTCTTTTGCGAGGATTGCTAGAGCTGGCAAATGTCTGATGTCAATCTTCCCGCAGAAGAGAAGGGGGATTAAGTCAGCCCTTCCTAGAGACAAGAGTTGTTTTAAAAACTGATGCAAATGCAACAAGCCTTCAAGGTAGACGATGTCCTTGGTGAAAGGCGCGCCACCAGAAATGAGACCGCCACGCATCACACGCCTGCTATTTTCAAACGACAGATCTGGATCGTCCGTGCGTTCTAGGAAAAATCGGTAAATATCGAGGAAGTTGGCACCTGACATAGCCATTTCAAGGGCAATTACTCTGTCGCTTAGTCTTCTCATCCGTCGAGGGTCCATAGCGCCCGACATAAACTCAGCAAAGACAGCCAAGCCTTCTTGCGTTTTGGTCGTGCCGGCATGGGGGACAGAAATGGAAGGGAGATCGAACTGTCTCAAACCGTTCAGTGTTGTTCCAACATGAATGACGGCTTCATGGTGAAAGAGCTGGGACACGTCTTTAAATGAGAACCTGGAGCTTTTGTTGATTTTGATGAAACGACGACCTGCCAAAGCCTTGGCAGAAAGGTTGTCGATAACCTTTATCTGTGGTGCAAGATCACCGAAGAAATCTTTGACCTTTGGAGCCAATAGATTGGCAAAGGTGTCTGCATCGAAAAGCTCTGTTTCTTGTTTGTGAGGGTGAAGCCCTTCTAGCTGCCGATCTAAGAAAAGAGCCAAATCATGGACAGAGGTTTTTGTTAAATCGGTGAGATCGCTCGGTTTGCCGTACAGTGCTGAAGAAAAAGTGCCAAAACTTCTTGTGCCAATGGCTTCGAGCATCTCAATGGTCAGTTCGATAGAGTGTGCCGTGTCACGCAACATTTGGCTAACCGGATTTTCACCATTCAACAACGGTGCCGCGATTTTTAAATGCTCACGAGATAGATCGTATTTCTCTTGCTTATAGCTCACAGCGGGTAGCTCACAGCATCCAGAAGCGAAGAATTCGGCCTTTACCGACGGTCTCCAAGCAAGTTTCGAAAGAACTCTTAAGGGGCGTTCTGCTTCGAAAAGCAACGTGCTGGCCTTTATGGCTCTCTCTTTATCTCTCTCACTTAGGTTCATATTTTCTCTGTACCAGTATTGTTCGAGCCAAAGCAAAGAAAGCCAGCATATGGTCTCGTATTTTTGTTGGAAGCACCTATATTGAAGAAAATCAATCAGGAGGGAATGATGGCGAAGAAAGCATTGATCGTTGGTGTCGGAACAGGGATTTCAGCTTCATTTGCTCGGGCGCTTGCTGCTGACGGCTATCAAGTGGCTCTAACGGCGAGAAACACTGACAAACTTCGTGCCCTAAAGTCTGAAGTAGGCGCAAGCGTTTACTCCTGCGACGCTTCGGATGGACAGGCGGTAAGTCAGCTTTTTTCTGAGTTAGACAGTGATTTTGGTACCGCCGACGTCGTGCTGTACAATCCCTCCATGCGTGTGCCCGGCGAGTTTACTAAGCTTGACCCAGAAGAAGTTTTGGCCGCAACGAAAATTACTTCTCACGGAGCATTTTTGGTTGCTCAGCAGTCGATCAAACGTATGCTTTCAAATGGTGGTGGAAAACTGTTTTTCACTGGGGCAACTGCTAGCGTAAAGGGCTTCCCTGGGTCCAGTGCCTTTGCAATGGGGAAGTTTGCTTTGCGTGGTTTGGCTCAAAGCCTGGGGCGAGAGTTTGCACCACAAGGCATTCATGTGGCTCACTTCGTCATCGACGGATCAGTGAGGGTACCTGGCCGAGACTATAGTTTGCCAAGATTTCAAAACATGACAGATGAAGACTTTCTTGATCCTGATGCGATCGCTGAGACTTACATGCATGTGCTGAAGCAACCAGCCTCGGCTTGGATGCATGAGATTGACTTGCGACCTGCTTCTGAGAAGTTTTAGCCTGTGGCTGAGAGTATAGAGATTCAGCGGATTACCGATTGGTTAGTCGAAACGACACTTGGGTCATTTGAGCTCGACGAATTTTTTCCTGATTTTTGCCAACGTGTTGCCGGCCTTGGTATAGGGGTTAGTCGTGGGCACATAGGGATGAAAACTCTGCACCCTTTGTACAATTCAATTGTGATGACATGGCGGCGAGATCGCGGGCTTTTGGTAGAGAAAATTGGCTTTGAGGCTGATACAGCCTCTTGGGAAAGAAGCCCTCTTCAAGCGCTCAGTCAAACGGGAGAGGAGTTCTGCTACTACGATCTCGTTAACAGCCAGAATTGGGAAAACTATACGCTACTTCGAGAACTGAAAGAAGAAAATGGGACAGGCTATTTGGCTCTGCTTGTGCCGTTTGGTCGTGATGAGGTCGCACTTGCGCAGCGAGACGGACTGGTTGTCTCCTGGGCCACTGATCAAAGCGGCGGCTTTAGTAATCAAGAAATTCTGATTCTCAGACGGTTAACCACTCGAATGGCTCTGGCTGTTAAAATGCATAAACGCGAACAGACTGCTTCAAACGTGCTCAATGCCTATCTAGGCGAAGACGCTGGTCAGCGGGTGTTGAACGGCCGAATGCAAAGAGGGGACGTTGATACACTGGATGCCATCGTTTGGTATGGCGACTTGCGCGATTCTACGCGTTTGGCGGCCGAGTTAGAACCTAACGAGTTTATGTTGTTGTTAAGCTCGTATTTTGAGCGCACAGGACAACCAATCCGTGACCACGGCGGGTCTATCCTAAAGTTTGTCGGTGATGCTGTGTTGGCGATTTTTCCAGTCAACGAGCGGATCGGTATCCAACGTGCGTCTCGGGAAGCGGTTCAAGCCGCTTGGTCTGCGGTGGAGAACTTGAAGCTTCAAAAAGTCAATGTGAACGGTGTCGAAGAATCTCTTGCGATGGGAATTGGGCTCCATTACGGAAAGATCTTATTTGGTAATGCCGGATTGCCCGACCGACTGGAATTCACGATGATCGGCGCAACAGTAAATGAGACTTGTAGGATTGAGGGATTAACGAAAACTGCAGGTTACCCAATCTTGGTAAGTGAAGCTATACAGTCTCACGTGCCAATTGAATGGGCATTCATCGGCAAAGAGAAATTACGCGGTGTACCAGAACCAATGGGGATTTATGCCCCATTGGGAAGTCCATGATCGGCTGTTGCTAGGTGGATTTTAAGTGACCAGGAGATAAGGAACTCTGGCCGCGCTCTGGGTTCGCATCTACTGACGTATTGAGTAGCTTGCTTAAGTGCTCGGCACCCCCGACGTAATTCCCATCCATCCAAATTTGGGGAACAGTCACAGGCGTTTTGGGACCGATGATAGGCTTCACTCTAGCTAACATCTCATAGAGGCTCTTTGGTTCTTTAACGACGTCGTGATAGTCGAACTGAATACCTGCCTGATCTAGATGATACTTGGCTCTTTTACAATGAGGACAGGTCTCTTTACCGAAGACTACATTGCCTTGAGCAGGCGTGGTCTTGGTGTGAGCGTCGATGACGACTTCGGTTAACAAGCCTCTATTGAGTGCTTGCCCTTGGCTAACAACCTTTTTCTCAACCATCACAATAGGCGCATGCCAGCCGCCAAATCTGAGTGGGCGCCACCATTCACTCAGCCACTCTCTTATTTCTAAGTCTACTGGTATGCCAGCCAACTCATGCTTAAGGGTATCTTCTATAACATCAACCGTTAGCGAACACTCTCCGCAAGGTATTGAGACTTTGAAAGGGCCCCAGGCACCAGCCCAACGATAGAGTGTGATTTTTACCGGTTTTTCAGTCATCGCCTATCAGCCTACCTTGTGATGTAGCGCTAGTTAACAACTAAAGTTCCTGAGATGAAAACCACACTCAGTAACGTTTTGTTTACAGCTGTGTGAGGCTTATCTGCCGCGATCCGCCTTCTTCTTTGCTTTCTTCTTCTTTTTCTTCCGATTGAAATTGGCCCAGGCATCGGGCTGTTTCTTTGTCTTTTGTGGAGTCGTTGCAGGCGCACGGCGTGGTGCAAAGGTGATAAGCTTGGCTTTTGGAGCATTGGGCCAATTGTAGGCAGTTTGCACCTCACAAAGATCTTTAGCGCGAGGGCCATAGTTAGCCGCCAAACAAGCTCTGCCGGTTCCTCTTTCAGTGACGTCGAAAATCAAATTCACTGATCCCAATTGATGGGTGTTCAAACGGTTAAGGAAATCGATCCTTGGGTAGGCTTCCTTGACAGTCATCGGTCTCGCTTGTGCCTCTGTCTCTCTAAGAGGTACAATCTCCACGGCTGAGATCTTCGGCTTGGGATCTTCGTCGTCCCAGCTAAGAAACACACGGCCAAACATTCCATAATCGAGACCCGTTGGCAGCTTGTCCATATCAGCTGCACCGATCATCAGATAGTTGCCGAGGCTGTAGAAAATTAGGCTGTCTTTATGAAGGTCAACTGGTCTGGCGACATGAGGATGATGCCCAAGGACTAAATCGATACCTGCTTCTTCAGCAGCTTTGCGCCAACGGTCGCGCTGTCCACCGTTAAGGCCGGACATGCGCTCGGTTCCGGCGTGGATGGAAAGGATTTTAAAATCCGCTTCGGTGTTTTTTAGGCCCTCGATGACTGCATCAAAATCTGATTGCTTGCGGAAACTAAGCATACCGGGGCGGGTGTCACTGGCGGGGTAGGGGTCTGTTAGAATGCCAATGGCTGAGAAAGCAAAGGTTTTGCCTTTCTTTTCGAAGACTGCAGGCTTTATCAGATCAGCGCGAAGGCCAACACCATGGAATACAACGTCTTTGCCAGCTTTGTGTGTTTTATCGACGAAATCAAGAGTTGAGCGGTAACCGGCCCAAGAATGATCAAAAGCATGATTGTTCGCCAAGGAGAAAAGGTTGAAGTCCAAATCGTCAATAATGTGATTGATTGAATTAGAGTGGGTGGCAAAAACAAACCGCTTTGTCGCCGTTGGCAGGCGTTTGTCTGTAATGACGGTTTCGATGTTTGCAAAGTTGATGTCGCCGTCGACCAGTGGGGCAATCTTCGCGGTTAGTTCCGGCCAAGTCCAACTTCTGCCGTTTTTACTTACACGGTTTGTTGCGGGTGCCTGGTGTGTGCGATTGAAATTGACGTCGCCTCCAAAGGTAATCACTAATTCTTCAGCAACGCCGACAGCGGAAGTGAGACAAGAAAAGGCGGCTGCGAGAGCAAGAGTGAACTTTTTCATTAGAGGATACCCAAATCTTTTGCGGTTGCGTTGATAGCTGACTTAGCGCGATCAACCAGAATGTCGATCTCGTCCTTTTCAATGATCATTGGAGGAGAAATCAACATGATGTCGCGAGTGGCTCGCATAATAAGGCCTGAGTTAAAGCAGTGATCACGACAGATCCCGCCGACCTTGCCAATGTCTGCGAAATGCTTGCGGGTTGCTTTGTCTTCGACTAACTCAATCGCAGCCAACATTCCTTCACCGCGGATCTCTCCGACTAAAGGATGGTCGCCGAGAGCTTCATTCAATCGCTTGTGCAGATAGGGGCCGGTCTCGGTTTTGATCTTGTTAACTAAGTCGAGCTCTTCCATGATGGCTATGTTCTCGAGTGCCACGGCGCAAGCGACTGGATGGCCAGAATAAGTGTAGCCATGATTAAAATCGTCACCAGAATTGTTGATCGCCTCGGCTACTCTTTCACCAACCATAACCGCTGACAAAGGAATGTATCCCGAGGTTATAGCCTTAGCGAAAGTCATTAGATCAGGCCTAATGCCATAGCGTTCAGTTGCAAACCAATGGCCAGTACGGCCAAATCCGGTAATAACTTCATCAGCTACGAGGAGGATGTCATACTGTTCACAGATGCGGTTTATCTCTGGCCAATAGTTTTCAGGTGGATAAAGCAAGCCACCAGCACCCATAATAGGCTCACCGATGAAAGCTGCTACCTTTTCAGGACCTAGTTCGAGAATTTTGTCTTCGACGGCTTTCGCCGCAGCCAATCCAAATTCTTCTTCGGTTAGGTCTCCACCTTTGGCATACCAGTAAGGTGGCATAACGTGCTCAAAGTCTGGGAGAGGCAATCCACCTTGCGCATGCATTCCAGATTGGCCGCCTAAGCTCACACCGGCAAGTGTTGAACCATGATAGCCAAGCTCGCGTCCGATGATCACTGTTTTTTCCGGTTGCCCTTTGACCTGCCAGAAATGGCGAACCAAGCGGACAATCGTATCATTCGATTCTGAACCAGACGAACCATAGAAAACGTGGTTCAGTCCTTCAGGTGTTATGCTGGCGAGTTTCTCCGCGAGTTCAATAGAAGGTGGCTGAGCCGTCTGGAAGAAGGTGTTGTAATAAGGGAGCTCCACCATCTGGTTGTAAGCAGCTTTTGCGAGGCGTTCTTGGCTGTAGCCCAGCGCAACACACCAAAGACCTGCCATGCCATCCAGCATCCGCTCGCCTTCTGAATCCTCTAACCAACAGCCTTCGGCTTTGGTGATGATTCTTGTGCCGCCACCGTTTGCCATAGCGGCATGATCAGTGAAAGGATGGATGTGATGGTCTGTATCGGCTTTTTTCCAAGCCAAAGTAGTATTTCGCAAAGGTTGATTGTTCACGTTGCCCCCAAAAGTAAGTGAAATCTCAGCAGCGGCTAATCTAGGCTGCTTAACTCAAGTTGGCAATTTGCTTTATTGGTCTTCTTGCTGGCAATTGCGTCGGGCCTGACATACTTTTGCGTGATATAGAATGAAACAGGCTGCATGACCCAACTTATTACGATTGTATTTCCAGTTTTCGGGCTTATTGGGCTTGGGATGGCTATGGCGAAACATCCGGCTTTCCCACCATCTGTCGCTAAGGGCTTATCGGATTTTGTCTATTTTTTGGCAGTGCCAGCCTTGTTGTTTTCAGTGACGAGCAAAGGGCTGCCTTGGGCTGAGGTTCATTGGGGCATGACGTTCGGTTACTTTTCGGTTTGTTATGGTCTCTTCGTCGTAAGTTGTGTCTTTTCAAGAGTTGTTTTTGGTTTGACGCTGGATCAACAAGCTTTGTTTGGGATGGGAAGCGTTTTCGGAAATACCGTCTTGATGGGGATCCCACTCATTCTTTCGGCTTTTGGTGAGGCGGGTATTTTGCCGCTCGCTATGATCATTTCATTCCATTCGGTTTTCTTGCTCCCGCTTGTTCTTGTCGTGGCAGAAGTCGGCCGAAGCGGAGGGAAAACCTTTAAGGCAATTCCGAAGCTTCTTTTTCAGGCGGTGTTCAAGAACCCGATTATTATGGCTTTGTTGTCGGGTACTGTTTGGGGACTTACAGCTCAACCATTGCCGGAGGCGGTGAGCGCGCTGATGGGGATGCTCGGGGCTGCGGCGGCTCCCTGTGCCCTGTTTGCCCTGGGAGCCAGTCTCATGCAGCTAAAGTTGGCAGGCGATGTAAGGGAGTCCATGGCTGTCGCAACGTTGAAATTGGTCGCTATGCCGCTTTTAGTGTGGAGCGTCGGCCGGTTCTTGTTTGAGTTACCGCAGTTGTGGTTAGCGGTTGCTGTGATTATGGCGGCACTTCCCTCAGGGACAATGGTATTCATCACAGCTCAACGTTATGACCTTTTTGTCCAAAGAGCTGCCTCAACCGTTCTCATTTCAACAGTGATTTCAGTTATTACGTTAACGCTCGTTTTGTGGCTGCTTTTGCCGACTTAGAATTACCAATGTAGTTTTTCGAGAAGTTTGACGGTTCCCTCTGCAGCACTCCTTAAGACCGGTTCTGCTGCCCGACCAATCGCTTTGCTTGTGTCGGCGATACCATCGCCGGTTTTACGCGCACCGGCTTTAACGTCATTTGGTACGGCATTGTTGATGGAACGGCCAACTTTCTTACTAGTCTTATGCGCTTTTGTAAGTGTTGAATTCACCCACCCAGAAAAGGAAGTGTCAGAGCTCGCTGGCTCAGACAGAGAAAGTGAAAAACAAAAAGCTGCAAGAGACACGTAAAACAGAGGCTTCAAATTGGACATTTGTAACTCCTACCTAGTTGGAATAAAAAAAGCTGTTTCCCTTCACAGAGAAACAGCTTCCTATCACTGACATATGTCAGGAATATGTTAGTCGTTGATCGCTCTGTGGCCACTCAAAAGTAGATCAGCAACGCCTGTTAACAAAGGCTCAGTCACTGCATCAACCAAATGTACCGCGCTATCAACTGTTTCTGAAATCGGGTTGCTCGGATCTGGATGCAGAAGTTCGTTGTGCAATTTCTTATGCACAGCAGTCGTTTCTGATGTCAGTCCGTTAATCAACGGGCGAGTGAAGTCGTTGTTTACGCTCTTTACGTGAGCAGTAACTTTGTCAATCGTGTCTGCAATTGGGTTGAAGCTCACTCTATGGCGATCTTCGTATTCGTCTGGCCCACTCGCAACAGCAACTGTCGCAAGCACAAAGCTCATAGTCGTGGCAGTTGCCAAAATTAGTTTACGCATTTCTCTCTCCCAAGAATCAAATTTTAATGTAAGGATAGATTCTCGCTGGAGCAAGAATCATTTGTAATGATCTTTGGCTTTTTAGCATTTGCTCAATTGCCTGACTCTCATTTCGCGAGAAAAGATGGCCACACAAGGGCAGGATTGAGAAAAAACAA
>CAJQQJ010000343.1 GCA_905480445.1 uncultured Alphaproteobacteria bacterium
CGGTCAAACAGGGATCAAAAGACGCTCGCTCGAGAGCAAGAAACTTTCCGAATCAAAGATCTTCACTTTTTCTGCAAACGTTGAAGCACTGGCCAATGGAACGCTCTCTGTTTCCGAAAAATTTAAAGTGTTTACGAAAGCCTCCGCTCAAGCAGGCACAGTCACAAGAAAAATTGCTGTCAAAAGTCTGCACCCCTCCTTGAAAGCCAAACTGCAGGTCCGACACGTCATTAGTCACGACGGTTTAGGGCTGAATTACAAACTTCGAAAAGAAAAAGACTACTACTTTCTTGAAATCGAGCAACCCAAGGCCAAGTTTGGCCAACCCATTATGATCCGATACGAATTAGCAAACCAAATTGTTATACTAGCCGACCGTGCTAAGTTAACATGGGATGTCATCGCTCCTCACCAACCAACCCTCATTTCCAAAGGCTTCATAAAAGTTCACCATAGAAACGGCGTGCCCGATTGGTCCTCTGCAACAATAAAGCCCACTTTCTCTAACAACCGAGGGACCATCAGAGTAAATGATCATTCCTTTAAATTCTCGACCACGATGGAAAAGGACAAACGATTAGATCTTCGCGCGGAGTTTCCTCTTCGTTACTTCAGCCAAAGCTACATTTCAAACTATCGCCGAAAGACACCTCAGATAAGGCTACCCAAGACTAAGCCAAAGCAGGAACAGCAAAACGCGGAGGACCCAGGTTCGGAGCCTTTCACATCGGCCAGGCAATCAATCGGCCTCGTTTTTGTCTTTGAGCTGATAGCTATGCTACTCTTGGGAGGCTATTTTTTACTCGCTTTCTTCTGGCTAAAAAGAAACCAGTCGCTAAAGCCAAACAGCATTGATCTTAGAACGTTGGCACCAGGAAGCTTGGGGTTTTTGGCAGCAGGTAAATCAAATGCGGATTCCTTTGTAGGCAGTATTGCCGATCTTGCGTCGCTGGGCTGCATTACTGTTAAACCTGCTCAAAAAGACGGTTTCGTGCTCGAAAAACTCGCTAGAATTTCAACCTTCGACGATCTAGTGGAAGACACTAGAAACTATTTCCGATGCCTTTTCAGTGGGAACGTAAAGACGATCACATTTACCACGCGGGGCTCAAAGAACTTAGACCAAGCTATCAAGTTTTTTACGCAGCAACACACAAGTGAGTTCTCTGCTCAAGTTCCTTCCCTCGCAAGAAATCTCTCTCTAATTGGTCAATTGTTTGGTGCAGTTGTTTTCACCATTTTACTTGGCTTTATCATCAATGAGAATGCAGACTTTCAAGATAAAGCAGTAACATTGGCGTTTGGTTTCATTAGCTATTTGTCGATATCAGTGGCAATTGTGACAATGGGCCAAATTTTCCGCGATAAACAAACAAAGTTGATAGGTTTAGAGAGCTCTAAGATTAAAACGGTGGCTGTTGGCCTCATTTTTGTTCCGGTCTTAATCTTCCTTTCTCCTAAGTTGCACCTTTTACAAACAGGTCTGGTAATGCTGGTGTTAACCGGCCTATTCCAACTCTTCGCTTGTAGGCCGGTCTCTCGCACATCACATTATGCAGATGAATTAAGCGGTCTCATTGAGATGATTAGAGGCAAGGAAAGAGATCTGCTAAATCCGGAAGCAACCGAAATCACAAGTAAAGCCTTCGAAAAACTGCTGCCAACCGCAATTGCTGTGGGCCTAGAAGAAGAATGGGTTGAGCAATATGAAATGACGACCAGTGATGACCCTAACTTTAGACCCAGTTGGTATGGTTCGCGTCGCTATTTCTCGCCAGACATAATCAAGGCCCTTCCCTACTCTTCCTCACTAGGTTAAAAGCCGCCTTTCAATTCCAAGTACATCAAAAAGAGTTTCGCCCCATGGCTTCATACCAATACGTCTATGTCATGAAAGAACTGCGCAAGGTTTTTCCTGGCGGCAAAGAAATCCTTAAAAACGTTTATCTATCCTTTCTACCAGGCGCGAAGATCGGTGTCCTGGGTCAGAACGGTGCTGGTAAATCCACCCTGCTTAAAATCATGGCTGGGATCGACAATGAATATTCTGGTGAAGCCTTCGCTGCGAAAGGTGCCAAAATTGGTTATCTAGCGCAGGAACCAGAGCTAGACGAAAGCAAAGACGTTGAAGGCAATGTCATGGAGGCGCTGGCTGACATTCATGCACTCGTTCAACGATTTGAAGAGGTCAGTCTAAAGTTCGGCGAAGAAATGACCGACGATGAGATGAATGACCTCATCACTGAGCAAGCTGAGTTGCAGGAACAGATCGACGCTGCCGACGCCTGGGACCTTGGCCGCAAAGTTGACATTGCGATGGACGCACTTCGTTGCCCGCCTAAAAATTCAGACGTCACTAAGTTATCTGGTGGTGAGCGTCGCCGTGTAGCGCTGTGCCGTTTGTTGCTGGAGCAACCTGATCTGCTACTGCTCGACGAACCAACGAACCACTTGGACGCTGAATCTGTTGCTTGGTTGGAACGCCATCTCGCCGAATATAAAGGCACTGTCGTCGCTATCACGCACGATCGTTACTTCCTGGATAACATCGCTGGATGGATCTTAGAGATCGACCGTGGACAGTGTATTCCGTTTGAGGGCAACTATTCCGGTTGGCTTGATGCGCGCGAAAAGCGCATGCAGCAGGAAGAAAAATCCGAAGGTGCCAGACAAAAGACTTTGTCCATGGAACTTGAGTGGATCAAGCAGGGTGCTAAAGCTCGCCAGACTAAGAGTAAAGCCCGTGTTCAAGCCTATGATGAATTGTTGGCAACTGCTCAAAAGGCTACGCCAGAAGCTGGCTCCATCATGATCCCAGCAGGTCCTCGTTTGGGCGATCTTGTTGTGCAAGCAGAGAACCTGAACAAAGGTTTTGGTGATCGTCTTCTGATTGAAGACCTCAGCTTTAAAATTCCGCCGGGTGCTATTGTTGGCATCATCGGTCCCAACGGCGCCGGTAAAACAACACTTTTCAAAATGATCACTGATCAGGAAGAGCCAGATAGCGGCTCATTCCGTGTCGGCGACACCGTTGTTCTTGGTTATGTCGATCAGAGCAGAGACAGCCTCGACGCCGGTAAAACTGTTTTTGAAGAAGTCTCAGACGGGCTGGACCAAATCGCACTTGGCACAAAAACGATGCCATCACGTGCCTATGTCTCCTCCTTTAACTTCAAAGGCGTTGATCAACAAAAGAAAGTTGGGCAGCTATCAGGCGGTGAACGAAACCGCGTCCACTTGGCGAAAATGTTGAGGTCTGGGGCCAACTTCCTCATGCTCGATGAACCGACAAACGATCTTGATGTTGATACTTTGCGTAGTTTGGAAGACGCACTACTGAACTTTGCTGGATGCGTGATGGTCATCTCGCACGATCGCTGGTTCCTCGATCGTATCGCTACGCACATCATCGCTTACGAAGGTGATTCACATGTTGAGTGGTTTGAAGGCAACTACAGTGACTACGAAGCTGACCGTCGTAAACGTCTCGGGTCAGCTGCTGATCAACCAACAAGCATTAAATACAAGCCGCTAACGCGCTAGAAAGTTAGAACATCGAAGAACGACAAAAGGGCGGATTGAGACCGCCCCTTTTCTTAACTCTCTAATTACCAACTAAATAAGTGGCTTTAGGATCTTTTACTTTTTGAGCGCGCGACTAGCGTGTTCATTTGTTCTATCAGGTCACTGACGCTGCCACCGTTGCGAGACAGGACGGATTTGTATTCCTTGCGGAAAGCCTGCAACATTGAAAGTCCTTTAGGCTTCACATCAATGGCTAGAAGGCGGCCACTTCTTGTGCGCAGTCTCCAGTCAACCGGAATAGAATTACCGTTACTCATCTGAACCACGGAAGAAACATTGTAGTACTTGCCGTTGTTTGCATCTTTGCTGGCGCGGATCACTCTGATAGTCTCACCGGAATAGTCCTCAAAAATATCAAGCACGCGCTCTACGAGCGTTTGTTCGAACGCGCTAATGTAGGCCGATTGCTCACTCTTGGAAGCTTTCTTCCAACTACTGCCTAGCGCAAAACGCCCTGCGCCTCTGACATCAAAACGCGACGACACAATCTGTCGAGCTGCAGCCCTTCTAGATGACCAAGAACCACCATTAGCAATCTGCGAAATGGCATAGTCTGCAACAGTTTCTATAACGGCTTTGGGGTCTTCAGCTTTTGCCTCAACTGCAAAATTCATAGAACCTGCAAGTGTAACAAAAAACATAAGAAACAATTGAACTGAAAGTCTGTTCATCATAACGGGCGCTTCCCTCGTCGACTTTAAAATATAACAAATTAAATATGTCGGAAAAATAAGGGCTGATTAAGGCAATTGCTAGTCTTTTAAGCTTTGTTGGCTAATCAAAATGCAAAGACTCGATTTGTAATCGGACAAGACCGGATTCTCGAACCGCAAGAAAGGGCGGAATCAGCCGCTCTTGATCAATCTTTGGCTCACATAAACCTGAAATTATCGGCATTTTTGGCAGTATCAAAATACCCACTGTTATTTCGAACCAGCACATGGCACAGATCGTTTGACTTAAATTGCAGACAGCCGTCCGTATTTCTTCATCAATTCCTGGAGCCGTGCATGGTCGATTGCCTTGGCTTCGTAACCGGCAGGCTTGATAAAGCTCATAGTTTCCGCCGCAACCATTGCATTCAAGATTGCCTCTTCAATTGAGTCGACTGCAGCCTTGTAAACTTCGTCGAGATAGTGATCGTTCAGGCTGTCCATCTTGTTGAAGAATGGATGGTGCTCTGACATCCCGGGAAGTCCGATATCGTTAGCCGTCGAAAAGGCCAGGAAGATATCACCAGAGTAATGACCACCAGGGCTACCGGTTCGCCCGATGCCTATCGAGGCTCTCTTCGCCAATCGCTGCAACTGGTTCGGCAACAGTGGTAAGTCTGTTCCGAAAATTACGATAATTGATCCCTGTTCTGGCAAACTGAGCTCGGTTAAGGGAGCATCTTCTGGCCACTCCATGCCGACGGGAACGCCACGAACGACAAAATCAGCCCTGCTGCCGAAATTAGATTGCACCAAGGCGGCAACAACAAAACTCTGTTCACCCATTTTCAACTGCCGTGAGGCCGATCCCGTCCCGCCTTTGAACTCATAAGTCAGCATGCCAGTGCCGCCGCCGCAATTGCCTTCTGTTACCGGACCGGAAGCTGCCGAATTGAGAGCGTTGAGAGCGTGGTTTTCGGTAACATGGCGACCATTGATATCATTCGTACAGCCATCGTAAGTTTCTGCAACGATTGGCATTGCCCACCCATGGTCCTCTTGGAAATGATCCGCGTAAGTATCAACCATCCAACCGACAGCAGCATGGTGAACCATCCCTACTGAGTGAGTATTGGTTAGGCAAACAGGGCCAATAAAGTAACCTGCATCATTGACCCAATGACTGCCAGTCATTTCACCGTTGCCGTTAAGACTGAATTGCCCGGCCCAGACCGGGCTCGGTTTCGGGTTTTTGCCCCTAGGCAACAAAGCCGTCACGCCAGTTCTGATTGGGCCTTTGCCTATTTCCAACAGACCATCGGGGTCGCTGGTATTGCTGAAACCAACCTCAACGCCTGGGATATCAGTGATCGCGTTAAATCGCCCGGTTTCACCATCAAAGGGAACACCCAAATCGCGAGCTCTTGGTTTCATCAGTCTATCTTCCCACTATGATCATCAACGTTCGTCCGAACCATTCCAACTTATTTCAATCCTAAGCCTGAAGTCAGCACCACCTGGAGCCGCTCTTCTGAAAAAACCAGCCATCGAACGCATTTCGTATTCTCTACTCATTCTCTTCTTTACCTTGTCGATTAGTCAGGTCAGTCTAATTCACAACCTTAGCAAATGAAATGTAAACATCAGGTGGAGACGATTCATGGAACTAGAGGGCAAAACAGTTTTGGTCACAGGCGCCGGTTCCGGCTTTGGTGAAGAAATGGCGAGGCTGTTCGCTGCCAACGGCGCAAAAGTCGTTGTGGCTGACTTGAACGAAGCAGCCGCTAAACGAGTAGCACTAGAGCTTGGCAATCAAGCAAGAGCCTGCCAAGGCGACGTGAGTTCAAGCGAAGACGTCAAAGGGATGGTCGACAGCGCCATCACAGCCTTTGGCGGCCTCGACATTGTCATAAACAATGCGGGCATGACACATACTCGTCAACCTATGTTGGATGTCGAGGAAGAAGAGTTCGACAAAATTTTCGCTGTGAATGTGAAATCTATCTATCTCTCCGCTAAACATGCTGTCCCAATCTTCCGTAAACAAGGTCACGGCATTTTCCTAAACATCGCGTCAACTGCAGCAGTCCGACCGCGCCCCGGCTTAGTTTGGTACAATGGTTCCAAATCCGCGGTTGTTGGTTTGACTAAGTCTATGGCAGTTGAGCTGGCCGAAGACGGTATCCGGGTCAATGCACTCAATCCCGTTGCAGGAGAAACGCCACTTCTCAAGGAATTCATGGGTGGCGACACTCCAGAGATTAGAGCACAATTCAAGTCAGTTATTCCCCTTGGCAGGTTCAGTCAGCCACGCGATATCGCGGAGGCTGCACTCTATCTTTGTTCTGATCGTGCTAACTTTATAACCGGTGTTTGCATGGAAGTGGACGGCGGGCGCTGTATCTAATGATTGAGTTGCTACCGCTCTTTTTAGGTGTCTTCTTAGCCCAAGTCCTCCCTGGCCCCAATATGATAGCAGTCTCGTCAATGGCCCTCAGTTCGGGGAGACAAGCGGGCTTGCTGGCTGCTTGCGGTGTTGCTATCGGCGTCTTCGCCACGGCGTTGTTGTTTGCTTTCGGTATGAGCGCTTTGCTGGTGGCCTTCCCCTCACTCCTCATCTTCATGAAGTTAATAGGTGGTGGTTGTTTGCTGTTCCTAGGTTTGAAGTCAGTACTTTCGTTGTTCAAACCCAAAGCACAAAAGGCTGCTCTTGCCGCGCAACAACGGTCGAGCACCAACGCTTTTCTAACGGGATTGTTCGTTGTGCTGACCAATCCAAAAGCTCTCATGATGTGGGTTGCAATATCCATGTATGTGGCGAGCCTGCAATACAGCAGCCTTGGTTTCTTACTGGTTGGCTTAGAAGTCGCTTTATCGGCCTTGGTAATCTACATGGGTTACGCTTGGCTTTTCTCAACTGGTGTCGCGGTCAGAGCTTACCAACGGTTTTTCAAAGTAGCAGAGGGTACATTCGGTCTTATTTTCGGAGCTCTCGGTGCTAAACTTTTCATTGATGGATTAAGAGAACTCAGAGCTTAGTTCTTCCACCAACCTTCGGGCTTGGCTCTTTCTGCGCGCTTGGATTTGTTGTCCCACCACAGCGCCAATTTCCTGAAACGGCTAAAAGCGACTTTCAGGAACAAACGATCCTTCCAGCTATCATAAGGTCTGTTGAAGGGGCAAACGCGCATACAAATCGCACAATCACTGGCCATAGCTGCCCAGAAACCAAAACATTTCACGCAGTCCGCCGTCCATTTCTTCACGCCCTTGATCGTAGACTGATCAACTTGTTCAGCCTTTGGTGGCCCATAAGGCAGAGCCTTGACGGGGCAGGCATCTGCGCACTTCGTGCAAATGTTACAAAACTGGCGAACGCCTGATTGCCGAGGTTGGTCAATTACCAAAGGTGCGTTAGTGAATATTTTGGAGAATCGCACCCTAGGACCGAACTCAGGCGTGATCACCATTTGATTGCGCGCATATTCACCCAATCCAGCTTTGATAGCGTAAGGAATGACAAGGGCCGTATCGTTCATAGAACCATGGGCCTCGAATCCCAATTGGCGAAGAAAGGTCACGAGCTGCGTGACAATGGCTGATTCATGGGAATACTCAGCACCTGTCGCTGCCCCTGCCAAAGCGGACGGATAGGTTTTCACCAAATCAAAGTCCATGGCATGAGCCATAACAATCACACGGTTCATGCCTTCTGGTAAATCTGTTTCAGTCTCAGAAAAATCCCTTACATCGACACGCGTTTGATAGTGCCAGCGCTGATCGATTTCGGTGACGCCCACAAGGTCTGCGCCAAACAGCTTCGCTGCTGATTTTACTTCACTTGTGAAATTAATCTCGTCTTCGACCTCGATTCTGTCACGAGCAATCGGACTATCGACCTCCAACAAAGACTGAAAACCTTCCCGCTTACCGGCTTCATTTGAACGATTTGAAAAGAGATCAGAGACCGACCAGGAAGCATTGCGAAGTGCCAAGTCTTTACGGCTAAAGCCTGCCCCCTTTCTCGGTTTGAACCCAACTCGGTACGACTTGAAAAACTCGAGAGTCTTTTTGGAGCTAACTCTTTCATCCCAAAAGGCACGATTGAACACGTCATTGCGTTGAACAAAGGGCTCGAAATCTTCTGTGATCTCTATCCCTGCCGCTTTGTCACTTTCAGCAAAACGTTCCTGCCAATCCGGTTGGTTTGATGGCCAATTACTAGCTGACATTATCTGACCTCATCTTGAACAAGTGCCTCAACAAATTGATCAATCGCCTTGGCCGTTTTTGTCCTGGTCTGGCGATAGTAGAGCATGAAAGAAATTAACCCGGTTGCCATGATCGACATAGGAGGGCTAACAAAAAGAAACAGCGCAGGGATCGCATAGTAGTAACCTCGAATGCCTGAGTT